>JAESQZ010000076.1 GCA_016764955.1 Deltaproteobacteria bacterium
AAGGTGTTGTCATACAGCCAAAGAGAATCGAAACAGCCAATCACAATTTGTTTGTGTTGTGTGTGGGTATGCAGAAAATGCAGACCTAAATGCAGCACATAACATACTATCGGCGGGGCACGCCGTGTTGGCCTGTGGAGATATCGAGCAGGTTTCTGCCCGAGCCCAGGAATCTCACGTCCTTTAGGGCGGAGAGGATGTCAAGGTTCGAATTCCACCAGATGTTCATCGCAAATTAGTGTTGGAGGCTAATGAGTCCCAGGTATCATTAAACCGCTACGTGAGTGCCAAGCTGGCTTCAGGCTCGCTACACTAAACATTAAACTTAAAATGCATGACATCGCCATCTTTGACAGTGTAGTCCTTGCCTTCTAATTTAATAGCGCCAGCGGCTCTGCAGCCGGATTCACCTTTGTGTTTAACGAAATCTTCCCACCAGATGACATCGACTTTGATAAAGCCACGTTCAAAGTCAGTGTGAATCACGCCAGCTGCTTGGGGTGCTTTGTCGCCCTTGTGGATGGTCCAAGCGCGGACCTCTTTAACACCTGCTGTTAGATAAGTTTGCAAGCTTAAGAGCTTAAACGCAGCTTTGATAATTTTCTCAAGGCCTGAAGACTCCAAGCCCAACTCTTTTAAGAACTCAGCACGTTCTTCAGGGGCAAGCTGGGCAACTTCTTCTTCGATTTTGGCGCAAACTGTCACTGTTTGATCACTGCGAGATTGAGCAAATTCTAAGAGTGATTTGAGTTGTGGGTTGCTTTCAACCGAGAAGCCCTCTTCATCAACGTTGGCTACAAAGAGTGTTGGTTTGGCTGTGATCAAATGCATATCTCTGAAAGCATGAACGAGGTCATCGTCTTCTTGGTTGAACTCAAAACTGCGAGCAGGATGCGTATCGTTTAAGTGCTTCGACAGAGCTTCGCACATAGACGCTACTTTTTTAGCGACTGCATTTTGGCCACGAGCAACTTTGTTGGCACGTTCAAGAGCTTTATTACAAGACTCCATGTCTGCCAGAATCAGCTCTGTCTCGATCGTTTGGACATCTCGAACTGGATCAATTGTGGTATCGACATGGACAACATTGTCGTCTTGGAAACAACGCACGACATGACAGATAGCGTCGGTTTCACGGATATGGCTCAGGAATTTGTTTCCTAAGCCTTCACCCTGGCTCGCGCCTTTAACGAGGCCTGCAATGTCTACAAATTTGATAGACGCGGGTAAGATTTTCTCAGGCTGCACGACTTCTGCAAGCGCTTGCAGTCTGTGATCTGGCACATCGACAATGCCAACATTGGGCTCGATTGTACAAAATGGATAATTAGCTGATTCTGCTTGAGCTGAAGTTAAACAGTTAAATAGAGTGCTCTTGCCTACATTGGGCAGGCCAACGATACCGCATGAAAGTGCCATAGGCCGGCCAGACTAGTACAAGCGTGAGCGCTTAGCAACAGCAGTCAAAAACCTTAGCTTTTGCTTGTGGTAGAGGAGGAGGAGGAGGTGGTGGTGGTGGCTTTAGTGTTACAAAGTTTCCTGAAGGCGCTGTGGGCTTGGGTGGTTGGTAACCGACGTACATTGGAACGGGCGGATGCTTAAATGGCCGACCGGCTGGGAACTGAGAATTTTGCGCAGGCATCCGCTTTGGGAGTGGCGGGGGTTTTGGGGGCGATGCTGGTGCTTCCTTAGCCAGCCAGTCTGGTCTAAGCGGAGGCGGCCTTTTTGGTACTTGAACTGGTTTTAGATGCGGGTTGGTTGGTGGGTTGATATATTGCCAACCGCCCTTTTCTGGGTCGTATCGAATTATAATAGGTGCAGTGGAAACTTCTACTGGGGGTGGAAGCTGGGGTGGCCTTGCTGGCTTTTCGCCAGCGGTTCCAGTTTTGTGTATTTGGCAAGGCAAAGGCATAGGGATTGATAGTGGGGAGGGGAGGATTTTGGTGTTTTATTGCTATTGTTCCAACGCCTCGACTTTACTTACCCTTCTCAAATGCCGTTCGTCTTGAGAAGGGACAGCATTAACAAAAGTTTCTACAACTTCTTTAGCAAGCTCTTCACCGATAATGCGCGCGCCTAAAGTCAAAACATTCATGTGATCATGCTCAACGCCTTGGTGTGCCGAGTAAGTATCATGGCAAATAGCAGCGCGAATGCCTTTAAATTTGTTCGCTGCAATGCCGATGCCAACGCCGCTTCCGCAGATCAAAATGCCGCGTTCAGCCTGCTTAGATAAAATCGCTTTGGCTAAGCTTTGGGCATAATCAGGATAGTCGACAGAGGCTTCGCTGTTTGTGCCCAAATCCAAAACTTCAAAGCGACTATTTAAGTGCGTTTTCAAGAGTTCTTTAAGGCTAAAGCCTGCATGATCAGACGCGATGGCGATTTTTTTCAACTTGCTCACGAGCTTTCTCCACTACTTTGTCGACTGTAAAACCAAAGTGCTCAAAAACTTGAGCGCCAGGGGCAGATGCGCCAAAGGTGGTCATCCCAATGATAGCGCCTTCGTAACCGACATGGCGTTCCCAACCGAGGGTGCTGCCTGCTTCGACAGCGACGCGTGCTTTGACATTCGGTGGCAACACCGCATTTTGGTAGGCTTCGGGTTGTTTGGCAAAAAGTTCCCAAGAAGGCATGCTGACGACTCGAGCTTGAATATTTTCTTCGCTAAGTTTTTGAGCAGCTTCTACGCAAAGCGACACTTCACTGCCAGTGCCAATTAAAATTACATCGATGCCGTCGTGCGTGTCTGTGAGTACATAGGCGCCTTTTTCTAGCCCGCTTGCTGAATTATACTTGTTGCGATCTAGCGTTGGTAGACTCTGGCGTGTGAGTACCAAGGCGCTTGGCCCTTTATGATGCATGAGTATGCGCCAGCATTCGGTGACTTCGTTGGCATCTGCTGGTCTTAAGACAAGCATATTTGGAATCGCACGTAGTGCCATTAAGTGTTCAATAGGTTCATGTGTTGGCCCATCTTCACCGACGCCAATCGAGTCATGTGTGAAAATATAAATCGCCTGAATGCCCATGATGGCTGACAAGCGCAAACTTGGCTTTAAGTAATCACTAAAAATAAAGAACGTCGATCCATAAGGGAGATTATGAGAAAGCGCCATTCCGTTTAGGGCAGCAGCCATGGCATGTTCGCGAATGCCAAAGTGCATATTTCGGCCAGCATGATTATCTGGTGAGAAAGAACCTTCGTCGTTTATCAAAGTTTTAGTTGAAGGGGCCAAATCGGCAGAGCCACCAATTAGCCAAGGTACTGTTTTAGCCACAGCGTTTAAAACTTTGCTTGACGCTGCTCGGCCAGCAACACCTTTGGCGTCTGCCTCAAAAACGGGCAGCTTAGCATCCCAGCTTTCAGGCAGCTTGCCTGTGGTCATCTGTTCAAATTGCTTGGCGAGTTCTGGGTACTCTGCTTTGTATGCTTGGAAGCGCTTGTTCCAGTCAGCAAACAAGTCAGCACCGCGTGCGCCTACGCCTGAAGCAAAGTCTTCTAAGGTTTCTTTGGGAACTTCAAAAGAAGAATCTTCAGGCCAGCCATAAAATTTCTTAGCTGCTTTAGCCTCGTCGACACCTAAAGGCTCGCCATGAGCAGAAGCCGTGTCTTGTTTGTTGGGAGCGCCATAGCCGATATGGCTATCGACGATTATCAAAGAAGGCCCTTTATGTTTGTGGGTCTTTGAAAGTGCTTTTTCGATGGCTTTAATATTATTAGCGTCTGATACGTGATCAACACCCCAGCCGTAAGACTCAAAGCGTTTAGCGACTTGATCGCTGAAGGCCAAATCGGTTTTGCCTTCGATGGTGATATGATTGCTGTCATAGAGCCAAACCAAATTATTAAGCTTTAAGTGCCCAGCAAGAGAAGCTGCCTCAGAACTGATGCCCTCCATCATGCAACCATCGCCACAAATTGAGTAAATACGATGTTTAATAATATCGTGACCAGGCTTATTAAAATATTTGGCTTGCCACGCGCCAGCTATCGCCATGCCAACACTCACCGCAAGGCCTTGGCCGAGTGGGCCTGTGGTGCACTCGATGCCAGCAGCATGTTTATACTCCGGGTGACCAGCACAAGGGCTATTTAACTGCCTAAAGTTCTTAATATCATCAAGCGTCACAGTGCCTTTGACCTGAGCCAAGTAGAGCGTTGAGTAAAGCAGCATCGAGGCATGGCCATTTGAAAGCACAAAGCGATCGCGATCAAACCAGTTTGGATTTTGCGGATCATAGCGCAAAGCTTTTTGCCACAGTGTGTACATGACTGGTGCCAAAGCCATGGGAGCGCCCGGATGGCCTGAGTTGGCGGCTTGTACTGCGTCGATAGAAAGAGTTCGGATCGTGTTGATGCTGAGTTCTGAATTCATAAGCAACACTGTTATGACTTGCTTACGACTTAGACTCAAGGGGTAGTTGAACCCAAAAATTCCTGCAGTATGTAAATAGACTTCTGAGGGAATCTTTCGAGTGGATAATATCGGGTTAAAACTTCGAAAGCCTGATCCACGGATTCAATATTGAGATATCGCAGTAAAAACCGAATATCTTCTAAGTCATGGAATTCTTCACCGATGCGTGCAGATAGACATTTCATAGCCAGTAAGTATTCTGGTGTTGCGGTCATAATCTTTAAATGATCCAGGTCCAGATATTTGGAGAAATCGCCTTGGGGGCTTAAAAATCCTTTCACCCCGTCGTTTAACCAATGAGTATCCACGTGTTCCCGTTCGGCGACGCGTGCGGCAGCAGCTCTAAGCAGTGCGCTAGGCGCAAAATACCCATCCAAATCTGCCGTTGATGGACGTGCTCCAAATACCAAACACATAACAGCTCCACCGACCAAATAGATTTCACCTTCAACAGATTGTTTTTTAAGTTCTTCGTTGAGGGTTTCAAGTAATTTGCGAATTCGCTTTGCGCTTAGGGCGCTCATACACGACCTCCTAAGCTTGTATCGATAAATATGTTACGTGCTCTAAATGGCGCGGGTGAGTGATGTAGCAAATAAAATCTCAAGCTTTGAAGCTTTGTCCCGAAGTAAGGTTCCTTCAGGGGTTCGATTTGGCGCAGCCACCAGGGTGTGTTGACGCCTAGCCGATGCGCAGACCATTCTAACATCGCTGCGATATAGTTGGATAGAAACGGGCTCAGGTGACGGTCCCATGGTTTTTGGAGGGCTTTTTCAAACTGTTCAGCATCCAAACCATTCAAAAAATCGGCCAGATCAGCAAGCGCAAAGCTATATTTTTTTTCTGGAATGGCCTCGATCTTTTGTGAAAATTGTGTTTGAGGATCCTTTAACAATTTTGACAGGACCCAGGATGAAAGATCCAGTCCAGCCGCTAAGGCAGCTTGATTTAAAGCTTGCTTTTGAATTGGCGATACCCGGACTTGAAGCTGTGAGCTTTTCATGACTCGATTATGCTATACGAAGCGCAGGTTGTCAATACACCGTATTGACAAACACAAAAACACTAATTTTTCTAAGTACTTAGAGGCCTAGGGGCAAAATGACACCCCATCGTTTGGAGCAAACCCTCCCATGAAAAGTCGAAGGCCAAGCCTATCATCATAGCTAACAGCGCTGCTGCAGAATGAATTCAAAGTTGCGCTTTCAATTGGGCCAGCACCGTTGTTTTGAACGTGGTCTGCGTCCCAAGGGATTTCTCCAGAAGGTGTGTCGCGCGGGATCTTCACAGAGAATCCGACTTCGTTTCCCGGTGTTTTTTGGGTGTAAAATGCAGCATGTCCGCCGTTATCGTTTACAATCAGCGAGACTTCTGTAGCGGTTGCAGCAGCCCAAGATCCATTGGTTAGCTTGCGCCATTCAAATCCGATGCTGCTTAATGTGCCTGTTGCGGTGCCATCAACTGTATTAAATTTCAAAAATGGAACGAGCATGCCGTTGGCTGTCAAACTGGCATAGTTTCTCGTGACGACATTCCAAAATGTTAATTTTTTATCGCCTGGCATGGTGTAGACCATCTGAACACCTATACCCGTAGAACCCGGCATTTCTTCAGGCGGAATTGTCGTCGGGTTAAAGTCTGGTCCCCATTGGTTCATATTACTAAAACTGCCGCCGCTCATCGATGTATGTGGCCAAAAGCCTAAGATAGAGGTGCCATCTAGACTTTGGATATCGAAGGCACAACCTGCTGCCAACGCTGTGGAGCCGCCACTGCCAGTTGGGCAGATGCCAGTATGATAGCTGGTTGGGTAAACGGCATAGCCGGAACATAAACTGTATCCAAAGCTTGGGCTTGTTAAAAAGGCATTGGCTACGTCGCTGAATTTGGCACGTTCAACCCCTATATAGGTATCAGCACGTATGTGCCAATCCATGTAGAAATTTTTGTTTTCTAGTGCATCGATAATGCCATTGCCATCAATATCAGGATTAGAAGCGCGTAAAGATAGGCTATCAATTATGCCAAAAAACACGGCTTCTGTCTCAGTAAGCCCTAGTGAGTCTAGTAGAAAATCTAGCGTGACTGATACGGTGGCCTGCCTCTTTTCGGCACCGATATTAACATCACCTAAGTCAGCCTCGCCTGTTTTAACTGGTGCTAGTGTATCCAAATCAATAGATGGAAACCTAAAAATTCCCATGATCATTTCGGGCCCTTTGAAACCTTGATCGCTTGCAACAAAGACCAATATATAGGGCCTTCCAGGAGCGACATTAATTTTAAATAAGCCATCTTCGCCTATTTTCTCAACGATACGGGTTGGGTTGGCTGATTCAGGGCTGATGGCCACCACATGGGTGACACTTTTAGTGCCAGATCCTGTTGTTTGTTTTTTTAAAAAAACTGTTTGGTTATTAAGTTTACCTGAGAAGGTGAAATTTGACTTGCTTGAAAAACTAGATCCTGACTTTTGAGCGCAACCAAATAATAATGGGGTTAAAGCAATAAAGAGTAGAGTTTTCATTCTGTGAGTATAGCAAAATATTCACTTTGAAATGCTTGCCAGATGCCTATTTTGCCTATTCTAAGAACCTAAACTTTGTTGTTGCCGATAAGCTAGATATGCTCTCAATATCTTCCCAGCCAAGAATTGATTTATCTGAGCATGAAGTTGGACGAGAAGCATGCCATGCTTGCTGCTTTACTCAGCGTGCATTTAATCAGGAAACTCATGGGATCTGTGGACCTATTTCAGTTCTTCATGCATTCGCTCAAGATGCTCCAGACAGATTCGGGGGCTTCGCTGGAGAGGTGTGCCAGAAAGATGCTCGATTGGTGCCAGAAAATCTGGTTGATGAATTCAATGGGGTTCGAAAGCACAATACGCTTGTTCGAATTTTATCTGCCTACTTAACGAATGGGCAGAATACTTTGATGACTTATGAAGGCAGCAATTCAATTGGAGATTACCTGGCTTGTACTGCATTTCCATCTGATATTGTAGTCTGGTTAGAGAAAGTGTTTCCAAATCGAGAAGTGACGTCTTACAGCTCCTACTGCTGGGGAGCTGTGGATAATGCTGAGGCTGTTAATCAACTTTGGGCAAGTTCTGAGCGGCAACCAATCATCATCGCTTTTGTGAATGGCTATCGAATTCAGTCGAAGCAAGACAAAGTTGCCTATAGTCTTCCAGGTATTCTAGGAATACTGGGAGGCGCCGGGCACTATGTTCATATTACATCGCCATTTCAAAAAGTAGAAGATGGATATGAGTTTAAAGCTTATAACTTTGGCATGGATCACACCTATCGCTTTTCTGAAAGCGAATTTGAAAAAGTGTTTTATGGATTGATGGTGGCTTGTTGAGATGTTTTAATAATTGATTATGCGTTTATAAATGCGGTATTTTATGTGTATGTCAGATAAAATTTTCGATAAATCATATGGGGCTACAAGGGTTGATCTTGAGGAGAGGAAAAGAGTTGATGTGCCAGCTGCTGGAGGCGGTGCTAAAGTAGCAGCAGATGATCAGGTTGATTTAGAGAATGCCAAAAGTGCTGCAGAGCAAATTGTAGCAGCACCAACGCAGCCTGAAGATTTCACTCGGACAAATGCAATGGGCGAAACTACCCTGATGGTAGCTGCAAGTCGCGGCCAAATAGAAGTTGTCAATGTGCTTCTTGAAAAAATGACGCCTCAGCAGATTGCTCAGGGAGCAAATAATGATGTCGGCGACAATGCCCTGATGATGGCAGCGGATAAAGGAAATATAGATATTGTTAATGCTTTCATTAGGAAAATGGATCCTGTTGAAATTAATTTAAAAAATAAATTAGGTGAAATCGCTCTACATATGGCAGCAGATAAGGGCCACTTAGAAGTTGTAGAAAAATTTATCAATATAATGAATGATGAGGTTCTCTTAGAGTATGTAAATTCAAGGTTTTTTCATAACTTGTTAGAAGACTCTATTTTTCAGGAAGGCAAAGCAAATGTAGCCAGGGTAATTACTGCAAGGTTAAAGCCTGAATTTGCTCAGCTGCCAGAAGAAATTCAAAGTGGATTGCTGCGTGCTGCACTCCAAAAAGGGTATAGTATCTCTAGAAAAATTCCAGAAATTTTGGCCTTACAAAGTGATGCGAACATACAGTCTTTGCCAGATTTTGTACAAGATCGCTATAGGCAGTCTGTATTATATGGCAGCTCTTTTGAGGCTGTGAGGCAAAAAGGTAATGAATTAAAAAGATTTATAGATGAAAAACTCCAAAATATTACTGGAAGGGCAAGAGATAGAATTATTCATTTAGCAGTAGATGGTGCTTCTCGAGAAGAGCTTGAAGGAATTGCGGCTAAATATAATGATGACAATTTTGAGCAGGAACTTGCTAATATTGAGGGTGAGCATGTTCGAAAAAAAGTAGTCTTACCAGTTCGCCTCCAGAATGAAATTGCTGGGCAGCTTGCTTACTTTAGTATTGGTGGAACTGGAAGTGGGGCAGCGGCTGGAGGGGGTGCTGCTTCACAAGCTCCTGCTGGGCTTACTGATCCGCAGCAGCTGGCATTATCAAGAGCAGTAGCCCGAGAAATACTGGAGGTTTGGGAGCATCCTGAACAATATCAGGGGTATGGTTTAAAGCTAGAAGCCGGTAAACAATATAGCTTTCCCAAATATGATATCCCAGAAGATAAAAAGGGATTTACAAAGGTGTCAGAAATCCGGCAAAAGGTTCGTTACACTGGAACAAAGTATGTTGAACTGCCTTGTGATATATGGATCTCACGAAGTGCTGATGGCAAAAGCATAGAAGTTGAAATGCAGGGGCAACAATTGGGTCAAGGCACTTTTAATACTGTTTACCAAGCGCCTACTTTAACCATTGATATGTCTCAAGCTGTACATTCTATACAAGCACAGCGTTATGTGACGAGACAGTCAATAGAAGTGGCTAAAGCGCCAGATATGCCATTTACAGCTATTCCTGAGGTAATTAGGAATGATCACGAATTTCGAATAGCTGGTGTTGGTACACATACCGATAGAAGGCTTCGAACTGGGCAAGTTGAGGCACGGGATTTAGAAGGAGTACCTGAGGCTGAGTGGCAAAAGCGCCCACACGCGCAACAGATTCAAATCCTACAGGATGCTGCGAACACGCTCAATTTATTGCATCAGCCAGGCCTCGTTCACAGGGATATTAAGCCTGGAAATATCATTGCGATGCCGGACCCAAGTGATTCTACTAGGCTGCGTGGTCACATTGGTGATTGGGATATGTTGAATACAACTGGAGCCAATAAGAGAGCAAAGGGAACAACAGGTTTTAAAGATCCTCTGGCTGAAAAAGGCATTTCCACGCCGCTGACAGATATTTATGCTTTGGCGAAGTCGGTTCTGGCCCTGGTTCAGCACGCCCCAATGTTTCAACAGGGTGTTCCTAGACAACATCGACAAGCATTCGGAGCTCTTGTTTTTTCAGCCCAGCAGTTGGTGGATCCGGATTATCAGAATGTTGTGAAAAATTACGTGACTCAACCGACTCAAGATAATCAGCCACTTACAGACGATGTGATTAGTCAGAGAGCGCAAACTTGGCTCCATGGTCGGGCTGAAAGCAGGAAGTATCCGCGCTTTCTTAGGGCCCTTCGCGACTATAATGCTGCTGTTAACCCAAGAAGCTCTTGAATATATCAGCCGTTTGACCGATAGACATTCGCAAGCAATCTATTTTAGATTGATAACAAGCGCCTAATTCGGGGCGCAAATAAAAAAGCCGGATATCTCCAAATTTTGACGAACCAGGAGATACCGGCAGCCTAACGAGGCTGAGAACTCTTTAAACTCTCGGCCTCTAACCGTCAATGCGAATTGACAGGAGAGACGTATGTCTAAAGTTGAATTATCAGTCAGAGCGAAGA
>JAESQZ010000077.1 GCA_016764955.1 Deltaproteobacteria bacterium
CGAAAAATCTACTCATAATGACCACCAATCGCTAGTATTTCGATCTGGTTTTTATCAAATCGATAAATTACGCGGTCTTTTAAAGAGATTCTGCGAGACCACAATCCACTCAACTGGTGCTTCAAGGGCTCAGGCTTCCCAAGACCTTTGGCTGGATCGCCTCTTAGAAGATCCTGAATGATTTTTCTGAGATTCTTATGAAGGACTTTGTCGCGTTCTCTAAGTTCCTCATAGACTTCCCAAGTATTGCCTTTAAACACCAAATTTCGCACGCGCTTCTTCCGGCTTAAATTCTTTGGCAACCTTCTTGGACTCTAACGAATCAGCTATCTGCTTCATGAGGCTTTGACTCTGAAGAACATAGAGTGTTTCCTGCTCCGCATTCCAGTCATCTTCACTAAACAGAATCAAGTTCTCCCCATTCCTGCGCGCAATTCTAATCGGCTCATGCTGATTCACAACAGAATCCGCTGTTTTTTTTAAATTGGCTCTAAACTGGTGGACCGAAACCGTCTGCATAAGATATACGTACCATATATCGGTACAATTGTCAAATTGTCCAGATCACAGACCTACCCGCGGACAACGGCTAACCACCGGACATTCAAGGCATTTTGGCTTCCGCGCAAAACAAATACGCCGGCCATGAAAAATCAGCACATGATGCGCTTCCAATAAACGCTTTTTTGGAAACAGCGCCGTTAACTCAGCTTCTACTTTTGATGGGTCTGTTTGCTTAGTTAAGCCCAAACGCCTACCCACGCGCCCCACGTGGGTATCTACTGCAATCGCTGGTGTGCCAAATGCATTGGCGATAATCACAGCGGCAGTTTTAGGCCCCACGCCAGGGATGTTTTCAAGCAACTTACGCTCTTTGGGAATTTTGCCTTTAAATCGCTCAAGCACCATTTGAGCCGCTGCGACTAAGTTTTTTGCTTTGTTTCGAAAAAAGCCAAGTGTTTTGACATAGCCCTCAACATCTTTGACCGAAGCCTTGGCGAATTTTTTGACCGTTGGATAAGCCTTAAACAAATCCGGCGTAACTTTATTGACGGCTTTGTCTGTCGTCTGCGCAGATAATGCCACGGCGACTAGTAACTGCCACGGGTCTTTTTTATTAAAACACAGCTCAATCTGCGCATCCGGATAATAGGCGCTTAAAGTATCTAGAAAATATTTCGCTTTGGCTTTCACAAGAATATCTCTATAGCAAGCCCCTCTTGGATTTCCAATGCTTAGGACTCAAAGAATGTTCTCACAATCCACGAAGTGGATTTTCGAATAAAGCCCCAGGTGAAACGCAGTGGAACCTGGGGTGCAGTCAGCCGCCCCCATACAAAATGCCGAAGGCATGCCTGAAAAATCAATCGAGCCTTCGGCTCTCCATTGGGTTCGGGATTCTTCCGTTCCCCGGGTTCCGCTTCGCGGATCAATACAAGCCTTAGCTTGACAGACAACCCAAGCCATGTTATTCAAATATTCTTTATTATTCATAATTTTGAATAAACGGAGTTTTAGATGAAGAAGTGGCTCAATATTGGGTTCATATGCCTGCTGGCTTCCAGCTGCACGGCCAAGAAAAAAGACTTACACGAGTTAGCGCTCTGCACTAATTCAACCTATCCACCCTATGAAAGCATTGGCCCGGAAGGCAAGCCAATTGGTTTTGACCTAGACGTGGCAGAAGCAATCGCAGACAAGCTAGGCAAGAAACTCGTCATCAAAGAGTTCGCATTCGATGGCCTAATTTTAGGCCTAGAGCAAAAAAAATGCGATTTCATCATGGCAGGCATGTCGATTACACCAGCCCGAGAAAAAGAAATCGCCATGATCCCGTATCAAGGTGAAACTACCAAATCCTATTATTTATTATTTTGGAAAGAAATCCCCGAGAGTATCAAGAATGCAAAAGATATTGCTGGCATCTGGAACAAGACAATCGCTGTTCAAGTAGCGACTTGGATGGAGGAGTATTTATCCAACATCCCAGATATTGTGGTTAAGCCGCTTGAGGCAACACCTGAATTAATCTTAGAGATTAAATATCGAAAGTCTGTCGCTTCTTTTGTTGAACCACACGTCGCAACTGAGATCTTGGCCAAAGAACCTAACTTGAAGTTTATTGAAGTGCCTCTAGGCAAAAAAGACTGGCGATTAGGCAATGGCATTGGCGTTAAAAAATCCAACCAGGCGCTTACAGAAAAAATCCAAAGCGCTGTTCAAGAGCTCAAAAAAGAAGGCTTGATTAAAAAATTTGAAAAAAGATGGTTTCACACACAATGATTGAATCAGCTTTGCCACTCCTCTTAAAAGCAGCTCTTATTACTATAGAGGCCAGCGCACTGGGCGCTGTTTTTGGATCCGTCTTTGGTGTTTTAATGGGCCTTGCAAGCTGTAACCGGCTTAAAGTCCCCGGCATTTCACAACTAATTGCCGCTTATGTCACAATTATTCGTGGCACGCCCATGTTTATTCAGCTTTTGTTCGTCTACTTTGCGCTACCAGAAATTATCGGCGTTGATATCGCACCACTGCCTGCTGGTGTTATTGCATTAAGCATCAACTCGGCTGCCTATTTGTCAGAAATTGTGCGTGGTGGCCTCAACTCGATTCCAAGTGGCCAATGGGAGGCTTGTGAAACATTGGGTTACAGCACTTCGCAGGCACTTATTTATATTATACTTCCTCAAGCACTTAAAACCGTTTTGCCAGCTATCACCAATGAATTTTCGACGCTGATAAAAGAAAGCAGCATCTTAATGGTCATTGGGGTCCCAGAGCTGGTCAAAACCAGCCGGGATATCGTGGCTAGAGAGCTAAAACCAATTGAAATTTATGCGCTCACGGCACTGATTTATTTAATAATGACCAGCACGGTTGCTTTCTTCACGAAGAAGCTGGAGCAAAAAATATGAGTTTTATCACCGGCAAAAATATCCAGCTCAGCTACTCAGACTCTGAGCCTCCTGCACTGAGTGATATTAATTTCGAGATTCCAGAAGGCAGAGTCACGCTCTTTATGGGAAAAAGTGGCTCTGGTAAAACGTCGTTATTGCGCTGCATTGCGAATCTTGTGACCAACTATACGGGTGATATTTTATTTCATGACAAAGCAATCAAGTCTTTGTCTAAAGTAGAAAGAGCCAAGAGTATCGGCTTTGTGGCGCAGCACTTTAATCTCTTCCCACATCTTTCAGTGCTTGAAAATTGCGCGCAGCCTCAAAAATTAGTACTCAAGCGTTCTAAAAACATCGCAGAAAAAAAAGCCTTGGAGCTTCTTGAGTCTTTAGGAATCGCACATCTTGCGAATAAAAGCGCACATCAGCTTTCTGGTGGCCAGATGCAACGAGTTGCTATTGCACGAGCTCTATGCATGGACGCGCACGCGCTCCTCATGGATGAACCAACTTCGGCATTAGATCCAGAGAGCACCGCACAACTACGAGAGATTATTAAAACTTTGCTTAAACAAGGCGTCTCTATTGCGATTTCAACCCACGATATGTCTTTTGCCAAAAGTATTTTTGATAGGGGCTATTTCTTAGAAAGTGGGCAAATCGTCGAAGACTCCAAAGAACGTATTCAAAATTATATGCAGTCATGAAACAATCTAAACGCACACAACACTTAATCACTCTGCTTCAAACGCGCTCTTTTTCGAGCCATGAGGATTTGCTGGCAGCATTAGAAAAGCGTGGTGTTCCAAGCACGCAAGCCACTTTGTCTCGCGATCTCAATAGATTGAGCTGCCAAAAAGTCCATGGTGTCTATCAACTATCGAAACCAACTAGCCAAGTTCAAATTCAAGCAGCTGGCCCAAACCTGTTGGTAGTCAAAACCCGCCCAGGCCACGCATCCGCTGTAGCTGCTCAAATTGACGCAAATACTCTTGAAGGCTTAGTTGGCACAATTGCAGGAGACGACAGTATTTTTATCGCCACACATGATGCCAAAGCCCAAAATCAGATCCACCGGGCTTTATTGGAAATATTCGGCGAAGTGGTGTAGTCTTCTTCTCATGAACATCGAAGTTTATGCGCCAGGAAGCGAAATAGAGGCCCAACGTATCTTAGGCTTTCTGAAAAGCGAAGGCATTGAGGCAAGCATGGAAACTCGAGATCCCCTGCCCCAAATGCCAACGACTCACCAATACATCATCTTAACTACAGAGGAATCTCGCCAAAAAGCCATCGAACTCATTGCCAATGCGCGTCTTGACCAAGTGATTACCGATACGGGTACTTTTTTGTGATTTGTGACCGTCATCCCGGGCTTGACCCGGGATCCAGAAAGAGCGGAACAATCGCTTTGTCAAAAGGTAAAGATATTGGCTGGATCCCGGGTCAA
>JAESQZ010000078.1 GCA_016764955.1 Deltaproteobacteria bacterium
AAAAGTGATTGATCCTGAATAAAAGCAGTGTAAGAGCATAAAGCCCGCATGCCTTCAGCATGGCTTTTTTGAAGCATGAGCATTCGACGGACATCCGGGTGATGCATAATACTCACGCGTGGCGCTGTTTTGTCCATAATCTGCAACAAATCAGGTCCCTGAACTCGAGACTTGCAGTAATCAAGTGCGTTTAAGTAAGCCGTTGAAAGCGTAGACATCGACTTCACGCCAACTGCCATACGAGCGCGCTCGATCACCCTAAACATCTGCTTGATGCCCTGGTGAACATCACCCATCAAAAGTCCACGAGCCGGAAACTTATCACCAAAGGTCAATTCACAAGTAGAGGAGCCCTTAATCCCCATCTTCTTTTCTAAATTGCTGCAGGTGACCCCATTTCGCTCAACCATTTGGCCATTTTCATCGACCCAATATTTGGGCACAATAAAAAGCGACAAGCCCTTGGTTCCAGACTCAGCGCCTTCTGGCCTTGCCAGCACAAAGTGCACAATATTTTCAACCGCATCAAAGTCGCCATTGGTAATAAAACGCTTAACCCCTTCGATTTCCCAAAGATCATCTTTAATGTGCTTTGCTTTTGCTCTGCCTGAGCCCACATCACTGCCCGCGTCTGCCTCGGTCAACACCATGGTGGCGGCCCAGTGACCCTCTGTGAAATTCTTCATATAGCGTTTTTGCTGCGACTCAGTAGCCAAATTCTTAAAAATCTCGCCACCACAAGCGCCAAAAGTGTATAGCCCTACCGGGGGATTGGCTCCTATAAGCATTTCAAAAAACGCCCAGTAAACTGATTTCGGGAAGTTAAAGCCACCTGCTTCTTCAGGGGAATCAAACAAATGCCAGTCACCCGCATAAAAATCTTTAATGGATTGCTTCAAGCCTTCAGGCAACAAGACATTACCCTCTGGATCTAATTTCAAAGGGACTTGATCCCCTTCTGCAAAGCTGTTGCCAATTTTTTCGCGCGCTACTACTTCAAAAGCCTTCAAGATCTCTTTGGCCATGCTCATATCTTGCTCAGCATAAGGGCCTTTCCCTAAGACATGATCTTGAATTTTAAACACCTCAAAAAGGTTAAAATAGATATCTCTAAGATTCGTCTTATAGTGATCTGTCATCGTCATGGGGTTAAACTCTCCTTTAAAACACTACCCTAGAACAACTCTCACTTGACGAGCAATCCCCAAACTTGTAGGAATTGGACCTTAGTGGCGTTTTTAGGAGCGATGGCCGAGTGGCTGAAGGCGCACGCCTGCTAAGTGTGTATGGGGCTTAAACTCCATCCCGGGTTCGAATCCCGGTCGCTCCGCCAACTTTGAGACAACAGGCCAGCGCCTGGCTTCTCCAAAAACCCTTTTTGAAACCATCAAAATCGGCGCTGCTTGTTTGCGTTTAAATTCACAGGCGTTCACTTGCGCAATGATCCCTTCTACCAAACCTAAGCCCAATCCAGTTTCTTGAGAAATCACTTCTTTGCTGAGATTATGCTCCAAATGGCGCACCAACACTAAATCCAGCATTTCATAGGGCGGCAAAGCATCTCGATCTTTTTGTTCTGGCGCAAGCTCTGCACTTGGCTCTTTTGTAATGGAAGACTCTGGGATTACGGCTTTTTCTTGATTAATCGCGCGTGCCAAGTCCCAAACTTGGGTTTTGTAGAGATCGCCCAGCGGCATTAAAGCACCACACATATCGCCATAAAGCGTGGTATAGCCCATCGCAAGCTCACTTTTATTGCCCGTAGCCAAAACTAAAAAGCCGGTTTCGTTAGACAAAGCCATCAAGATCACCCCTCGCACACGTGCTTGCAAGTTTTGATCTGTGAGTCGCTGCTGAGGTTTTAAACTTAGCCGAAAACTTTCGACCATAGGCTCGATATTCACGGTTTCAGTCGAAATATCCAAATTCTTAGCAAGCGCTTCAGCATCGTCCAAAGAGTGCTGAGAAGAGAACTTACTTGGCATCCGAACACCTTTAACGCGCTCAGCCCCCAAAGCACGCACGGCTAAAGCTGCCGTTACAGCTGAATCAATTCCGCCAGATAAGCCTATTAAAACACCTGGCACATTGGATTTTTCCACATAGTCTCTAATGCCTAGAGTTAGCGCTTCGATTACAGCTTGCATGTGATCAACTCCTCTTGAAATGCCTTGGCCTCAATAAGCACTTCGCCCTTTTTGCCAAGAACCACAGAACCACCATCGAAAATAAGCCCATCGTTTGCGCCAACTTGGCCAACAACAACTACTGGCTTTGCATAGCGTTTTGCCAAGCGCTGAAACATTTCCAGTCTCTTTTTAGGCTTACCCTGCTCAAATGGCGAAGCGGCCATATTGATTAGAAAATCAACCTGATAATCTTCAGCTAACTCTTGAACTGGGTCAACCTCATAGCCTCCAAATGGCCAAAAAGTCTCTTCCCCCCAGGCGTCTTCACAAATTGTGACACCAAACTTTTTGCCTCGCCAATCAAATCCATGAAAGCCGTCTTCGGCCGCGTCTCTAAAATATCGCCTTTCATCAAAGACTTGATAATTTGGTAGCAAACGCTTTCGGGCCACCAACTTCACCTCGCCTTGATAACACCAAAATGCTGCATTAAAGCCCTCAAACGGCGCACCGACAATCATAGGAATTGGCGTTTCTTGAGATAACCAGCTTAGCCACCAATCACAAGCCAATAATAAACCAGCATCAAAAACCAGGTCTTTCAGTGGGTAGCCACATAAAGAAAGCTCAGGGGTTAAAATAAGCGTCACTTTTTGCTGAGCGGCTTTTTGAGCATAGTCTAACAAACGCGGCGCATTTTTGTTTAACGCTCCAACAGTTGGATTAAATTGGCATAGGGCAAGCGATATCATCTTTCCCCTCTAGCGAAATGTAGTTAAATTTGCTACAGGTTCCGCACTTTCACATGGATATTAAAGAAATCAAAAATCTTAAAGCCCAAGCACATCACTTAAAGCCCATCGTTCAAATTGGTAAAAACGGCCTAACTGAAAGCGTCTTAAAAGAAATTGACGCTGCGCTAGAAGCTCATGAGCTGATTAAAATTAAGTTTCAAGAATCAGCTTTGGATCTTTTGAGCGACGCAAGTTGGGTAAGCAGACTCAAAGCTGAGCATGTCGACACCAAAGGCCATATTGTGATTTTGTATCGCGAAAAGCCTGAAAAAGATGAGAAGTGACGCTTCTTTTGTCATGCCAGCGGAGGCTGGCATCCAGTCCTATGTCTGAACCTATTCTGGATGCCAGCCTCCGCTGGCATGACAACATATGATTCAAACACAATTCCTTGGCTACCAAATCCCCTACCCAAAAGGCATGCAGGCTATGCGCGAAGCAATCGATCAGATTGATATCCAGGGTAACCAGCTACTCTTATTGGAACACCAAGATACAATCACCTATACACGCCAACATGGCACCAAACACCTGCTCTTAAACCCAGACGAAATTGCCAAACGGGGCATTGAACTTATTCAAACCGATCGGGGGGGTGACATCACTTTTCATGGCACTGGCCAGCTGGTCGGCTACCCTGTTATCAAGCTCTCTCCTAAAGTAGGCGTCGTTGATTATCTAAGAGCCTTAGAAGCTGCTCTTATAAAAGCCTGCCATGAATTAGGGATCAAAAAAGCTGGAATTTTAGGAGGAAAAACAGGCATTTGGGTGGAAAACCACAAACTAATCGCCATTGGGGTTGGCCTGTCTAGGCAAATCACACGCCACGGCTTCGCGCTTAATATTTCCACCAATTTAGAACGCTTCTTAGATTGCATAACCCCCTGTGGGCTCACAGGGTTCGGCGTAACTAGCCTGGAGCGCGAGTTAAATACGCCCCAGAGCTTCGAAAAGGCCAAAGAGGTCCTGACTTGGCATTTACAATCAATCTGCTAGTATCCCCCTAGTTATGAAACAGAATACCCACCCGGAATACGGACCTGTTACAATCGTTTGCGCTTGCGGGGCTAAGTACGAAACACGCTCTACCGCTAAGTACAATATTGATATTTGCTCAGCCTGTCACCCACACTTCACTGGTAAATCCAAACTGGTAGATGCTGAAGGTCGTGTCGATCGCTTCCGTAGGAAATATGGTCAAAAGAAGTAATCATCTTCTAGCCTCTTTGCTTTTATCAGCTACCAAGCCTTTGGTAGGCGGGCAGGCTGTTGTCGAAGGTGTCATGATGCGCTCCCCTAAGAGCTTCGCCGTCGCAGTTAGAAAGCCAGACAAGAGCATTGTGATACGAGAACGTAAGTGGCTGTCATTTTCTGCAAGAATGCCCTTCTTGCGTTGGCCGCTTATTCGAGGCGCCGTCATGCTCGTTGAAAGCATGTACAATGGCCTAAGTGCTCTGCAATTTTCAGCCGAGCAAGCGATGGAGTCTACTGAACAAATAAAGTCAGAAAAGAATGCTGGCTTCGATTGGTCCTTAGCTCTCACCATGGCAGTTAGTATGTTGCTTGGCATCGCTATTTTTAAAGCGATCCCTCATTTCAGCACTTATTTGCTTGGTGAATTTTTTGGTCAAGGCGGCCAAAGTGCTTTGCCTATTACTTCAGTGATGTTTCACCTGGTTGATGGCACGCTCAAAATGACGCTTTTTGTCGGTTATATTTTAGCAATATCAGCCATGAACGACGTCAAACGTCTTTTCATGTACCATGGTGCTGAACACAAGTCGGTCCATACTTTTGAAAAAAATCTGCCGCTTGAAGTTGAGTCAGCTCGAATACAATCAACTGCACATCCTCGTTGTGGTACCAGTTTGATTTTATTAGTCATTGCTGTTTCGATTTTGATTTTTGCTCTGGTCTTGCCTTGGGTACCAGCAATCAGCACGAATACACTCGTGCAGAGCTTATTTGTGATGAGCATTAAGATTCCGCTTATGTTTCCAATTGCTGGTGTTGCTTATGAATTTCAACGCGCAGCGGCCAAAAACCCTAAAAACTTTTGGATTAAGTTATTTATCTCTCCTGGCATGCTCATGCAGCGTTTGACTACCCGTGAACCTACAGATGATCAATTAGAGGTTTCACTTGCAGCACTTCGAAAAACATTGTGGCGAGAAGCGCAGCAAGACCAAAGCGAAAAACCAAGCGCAGATAAGCTCGAGAACTTTGAAAGCTTTGCACAGGTGAAAGAAGCTCTGGTTATATGAGTGATTTGGTCTACCCGGCCTTTGCTTTTATAATGGTTATTTGTGTGCCCTCAAGTATCGCCATCTGGGCCATTTATAAAACTTGGAAATCCAATGCTTAATAAACTGAAAGAAATGTCGAAGCGCTATGACGTACTCATGGAAGAGCTTTCACAGCCTGGCATCAAGCCAAGCCAAATCCAGACACTTAATAAAGAAAGAAGCCAACTCGAGCCTATCGTCGGTGCACATGAACGTTATGAAGCGCTTAAACAAGAGCTTGCAGATAACGAATCGCTTTTACAAGATTCAGACACCGACATTCGAGAAATGGCTCGAGAAGAAATCGGGCGCCTGAAGCCAGAGCTTGAAACTCTTGAGCAGGAAATCAAGATTCTTTTACTGCCTAAAGACCCAGATGATCAAAAAAACGTAATTCTAGAAATCAGAGCTGGCACCGGCGGTGACGAAGCCAGTTTATTCGCAGGCGAGCTCTTCTTAATGTACGTCCGTTTTGCTGAAAAAATGCGTTGGAAACCAGAAATCTTAAGTAAATCTGAGGGCACCAAAGGCGGTTACAAAGAAATCATCGCTATGATTAGCGGCAATCAAGTTTATTCATGGCTCAAATTCGAAGCAGGCGTTCACCGAGTTCAGCGTGTCCCTGAGACTGAAACACAAGGCCGGGTTCATACATCTGCCTGCAGTGTGGCTATTTTGCCTGAAGCTGAAGAAGTCGATATTCAAATTGCTGAAAAAGATCTGCGTATCGATGTCTTTCGTGCTGGTGGTCCCGGTGGGCAGTCTGTTAACACGACTGACTCCGCTGTACGTATTACGTATATCCCGACTGGTGTTTCTGTCCAGTGTCAGGACGAAAAAAGCCAGCTTAAAAATAAGAACAAGGCCATGAAAGTCCTTCGAGCAAGGCTATATGACGCCAAGCAAGAGGCTTTAAATAAAGAGCGTGCTGAAGAGCGCAAAGCCATGGTTAAAAGCGGGGATCGCTCTGATAAAATTAGAACCTA
>JAESQZ010000079.1 GCA_016764955.1 Deltaproteobacteria bacterium
GTTCCTCTTAGTTACTCGCTCAAACTGAGCAAGTGCCTTATCAGAAGGTGGTTTTTGCTGATTAAGAACGTACTGGCGAACAATATCGAGCGGAGCTCCTTCGCAGGAAACGGCACAGTAGCTTGGACTCCATAGATGCGATCCCCAAAGTTTCTTTTTGAGCTGTGCGGTACCTGTCAACGATTTGAGACAAAAAAACAGGGATATTTGGTTGAGACGAAGAAGCGGGAGAAGAGATGTAAAGTTTATGAGGTTGATTTGTCATGCCAGCGGAGGCTGGCGTCGGAATTTATAGCTCGTTTCGATGAACTGAGTGGTATTGAAAAACGAGGTTTTATCGAACGTATGGTCTCAAAGATTATAATCAAAAGCGATAATAAGCTCGAGATGCAGGTTTTGTGGGACCCAAAGCAAGCTGTCACAAAGACGACAAAAAGTTCGGTTAGTGACTGGAATGGCGGGGTGGACGGGACTTGAACCCGCGGCCTCCGGCGTGACAGGCCGGCGTTATAACCAACTTAACTACCACCCCAAAAAGTGGAAGGGAGTTGCTCTTGTAGGCTGATTCGTTTAGAGCCGTCAAGGGAGGAGCTTCATTATGAATACATCTGTAACTTTTAGACACCTGGACTCGAGCGAACCACTCAAGAAACATGCTCTTGAAAAGCTGGAACATATCCAGAAATACCTAGACGGTTCGGCTCAGGCACATGTGGTTTTAAGCGCTGGAAAACACTCAAATCGCGCTGATATCCAAATTTCCTCCCACGGCATGATGATCCGCGGCAAAGAGGACTCTGGAGATATGTATAACTCCATTGAGCGGGCTGTGGAAAAAATCGAGATTCAGATTAAACGCTACAAAGAAAGACTCAAAAACCATAAACCACATGGCGGTGCAAAGCGCCTAAGAGTCAAGTTTGCCACTTTAGGCAGCCAAGAATCTGGCAATTCAGAACCACAAGTCCCTAGAAATATTGTGGAAACCAAAGAAGTAGAGGCCAGACCCATGGCCATCGATGAAGCCTGCATGCAAATGGATTTGCTTGGCAGTGATCTCTTGGTCTTTTTGAATGCCAAAACTGAGCATATGAATATTTTGTACCGCAAAAAAGGTCAGAAGTATGGACTTATTGAAACGTTATGATTGCCCTTAGTGGCCTTTCTGGAGCCGGCAAATCCACTGCAGCTAAGATCTTGGAGGACCAAGGCTATTTTGTAGTGGATAATTTGCCAGCTGAACTCTTGAGCAAGCTCATAGAGCTTGGGGGTGGAGGCCAGCAAAAAAGGCCTCTGGCATTTGTCATCGATTCCAGAAACGCAGAAGGCCTCGAAGCCTTTGCGGCAGACTGGAAATTAATTCGAAATGCCCAATTATGGTTCTTGGAAGCCACGGATCCAACACTTTTGAAGCGCTTTCAAGAAACCAGACGCCCTCACCCCATGGATACCCAAGGCGAAGGCGTTTTGCCTAGCATCGAAAAAGAGCGTTATCTCTTAGCCCCCTTACACCGAATTGCAGATAAGATTATCGAAACTGACGATCTCAGCCCGCATGATCTAAGAACCGAAATTATCCAGCTGCTTGGCGCCAAAAAACCGATCATGCCCAAAGTAAGGCTCTTAAGCTTTGGCTTTAAGCATGGGCTTCCTAGTGAGCTTGATCTTTGTTTTGATGTTCGCTTTATTCAAAACCCCTATTTTGTAGAATCACTCAAAGCGCTCACAGGCCTAGATAAGGCCGTGAAAGACTTTGTATTAGAAACGCCCAGCGCAAATATCTTTTTAAGAAAAACAGTCGATTTACTTAAATTTTTGCTCCCTTGCTATATGCAAGAGCATAAAAGCTATTTAACGATTGCTATCGGCTGCACTGGTGGCCGACATCGCTCTGTTGTCTTAGTACAAGAGATCGCACAAAAACTAGAGCGTGCTGGTTTTCAGGCGCAGATTACACATCGGGATTTGAAAGTATGATGCGTGTAAGTTGTCATACCAGCGAAGGCTGGTATCCAGTTCGTTGTCTTGCCCTATTCTGGATGCCAGCCTTCGCTGGCATGACAATATTACTGCTAAGCTCTTGCCAAACGTCGCCACCACCTAAGGCCACCTATATCCAAGCCGAGCAACTCTTCGAAAAACACAAGTTCGTCGAAAGCGCTCACATGCTTTCAAAACTTTTGGACGAAGACCCCAAGCTACCAAGAGCTCGCAATTTATTAGCCCGCTCTTTTTTCTTTTTAGGCAACCCAGATAGAAGCATCCAAGAATTACAACTCACACTCACAAACGCCCCCATCGGCAGTCACGATCACCTCGATGCCCTGTTTTTATTGGGCGCCGTCACACTCGAAGCCCCTGACCTTTCAGAAGACACTCGCACAAAAGGCCAAAAAGCATGGGAACTCTACTTAAAAGTCGCTCAAGAAAGTGAATTGCAAAATCAAGTCAAAGCTGGTTTAGCCGAGATGAAAGCCCTTCAGAAACCTGACAAAGCCGTCGAGCTAGCTCGTTCTTACGTGCAAAAACAAAACGCTTCCAAAGCATTATCGATTTTTAGACGCACTTTGAAAAAACACCCAAGTCATGTCCCAGCTTGGCACTACCAAGGTATGGCATTTATTATGTCTGGCGAACCCAAGCAGGCTGTCGAAAGCTGGAAAGAGGTCTTGAAGCGTGACCCTGCCTATGCCAAGAAGTTCAAACTCGATCAACGAATAAAAATTGCGGAAAATTTATGACTGAAAATTTACAAACATTAGAAGGCTGGTACACATTACACGATTTCAGAAGCTTTGATTGGCCCAGATGGCGTTTATTATCCAAGCCAGAACAACAAGAAATCCAAGAAGAGTTTTTTAGCGTTTTAAAGCAGTATCAATTTTGCAATGACCAACGCACAGGCGCCTTTGCGTGCTATGAAATCTTGGGCCACAAGTCTGACTTTTTATTTTTAAACTTACGCGAGAACATGCATGAGCTTGCCAAAGCAGAGCGTGCTTTGCAAAAAACGGCATTCTCTGAATTCGCTCCAGTGCTTTACTCTTATGTTTCCGTTGTTGAACTAAGCAATTATGTGCATGGCAACGGCGAGAAAACACCAGAAGTTCAAGCAATGATCGACGCAAGGCTAAAACCTGACCTACCCAAAACCAATCACATCTGCTTTTACCCCATGAACAAAAAACGCGAAGGCAAAGACAACTGGTACACCGAAAGCATGGATGAACGCCGCCGCATGATGAAAGAGCACGGCCTCATTGGCCGCAAGTATGCTGGCAAAGTCACTCAGATGATTGGCGGTTCTATTGGCCTCGACGACTGGGAATGGGGCGTGACACTATTTGCTGAAGACCCTCTTGTGTTTAAACACCTCGTAAGCGAAATGCGCTTTGATGAAGTCAGTGCACGCTTTGCTGAGTTTGGGGCTTTTTATGTGGGCAATCGACTCGAAATCGACTCAATGGTTTCGTCATTGCAGTGAACCTAAGGCGCTTTTGGCGTCCAATTCCACACCGCAATAGCCGGATTTTTGTGATCCTCACCCAGAATACTCAAGCTCGCAGTGCTAAGCTTTAGCTGCTTAGCAAAAGTAACCGGCTGCTCTAACCAACAGGCAGCAATCACGCGCGAAATATGCCCGCTTGAAAACACCAGCACATCGCCGTCGACACGCTTGGCACGGTCTACGATATATTGAGCGCGCTCATAGACTTCCTGAGGACTTTCGCCTCCTGGAACGCCGTCGTTGAAAATAAGCCAGTCTGGGCATTCTTTAATAATATCAACCCGTTTGCGGCCTTCATAGTCACCATAATCCCATTCTTCTAACTCTGGCAGGTACTGTGCTCTGTCACAAAATCCTGCTAAATCGCAGGTTTCAATGGCTCGGTTAAGCGGGCTACACCAGACTTCTTTGAATTCTTCCTCAGCCAAATGGGGTTTTAGCAACTTTGCTTGCAAACGACCATGCTCGGTTAAATTTAAATCTGTTTTGCCGGTATGCTGCCCTGTTAGGCTCCAAGATGTCTCACCGTGGCGCACAATATAAAGCATTATTTCACCTCACAGGTTGCCTTGCCCTTCAGAACAACATCTTGATTTTGATTTTCCACCCAAAGTTCCAAATCGATTAGCTTTCGCTTTTTGCTTTGATAACACTTAGAAATAAGCCCTTTGCAAGTTAAGATATCTCCTGGCCAAATGAGCTTTTGAAAGGTTGTAGTTATTTGGACAATTTCGGCATTTTCAGCATACTGCCTAAGAGCCTGTTCACAATAAGCAAAAGCCAGCTGCCCATGCGCAAAAATCCCACTCAAGCCCTTTGACTTCGCCAGCTGTTCATCCACATGCATAGGGCCAAAGTCATTAACTGCAGCCGCAAACTGCGATATTTGCACTCGACTTACAGGTGAGCGCACCAGTGCTGGGATCAAATCTCCAACTTTTATTGATTTATGAGCCACCTTTGCCACCCCCTAACTCCTTGGAAATCCCCCTGAAACCGCATAAACACGCTCGCAAGTAAACAGACGTTTTTTTGATTTATCCTTGCCCTCTACCTCTACCACCACAAAGCCCATGGGCTTTTCACCCGCTTGCTGCTCATAAAGGTCCTTTATTCGCGTATTAATCATAATAGGCTTTTCAACCGGAGGGCGCTTAAAGATCGTTACAGACTCACGTGCATGGAGGACGTTCTCAGAATTGAGATTCAAAGCCCTTAAAACGCCTTCAAAATCACCTAAAGCCGCCAAAGAAGCGAGGCTCAAGACAGCATTTTCTTGGCTTAAAGTGGCTTTCGAGAAGCGCTCTACAAAGTCTTCATGTAAGACCTGCTCGGAGGAATTGATTGATTTTCCTATATAATCTCCAATTTTTACCATCACACAAATAATACTAAATATTTAACAAAAACTAAAGCATTTATGTGTTTTTTTAATTAAAAAATGGTAAAATACCACTAGTGTCCGGTTAAAACTTCAATAAATTCAACTGGTTAGACTGTATATAGTTTAATGTTTCACCTGGCAACTCGCCTTAAAAGAAAGAGCCTAATAATTGCTTAACCGACACTCAGGTTAAGCAGCTAATAGGACAATGCCCCGGAGACTATCCGGGGACATCGTCGGTTCTAGAATTTCAGTTTAACTTCTAATCATGGTCATGACCAGTATGGTTGCCATGGTGGTGGCCTTGACCTGGATGGCCTGTA
>JAESQZ010000080.1 GCA_016764955.1 Deltaproteobacteria bacterium
AAAATTAGACGATGGGTACTTTTGCCTTTTGCATTGCCAGTTTTAATTCTAATTCGATTAATTCGACCATTTTTATTGGTACGTTTAGAAAATATTGGTCCCTCAATGGGCCCACTCGCTCTTCATCCGGAAATTTATTTATGCGAACAGGAAGTAGGCGTTAGAGTTCCGAAAAAACGTTACAAGGATATATTTTATTCTCCAGAGATTGTTTGTAATTATCAGATGTTTAAAATGTGGAAGCGAGTCATATTCATCTGGCCCTATTGGACTTTCGGAATTGTAGCATGGCTCAATGACCTAATACCTGGAGGTTCCTCTCATAAATTTTGTTTTTATGATGATCGTGATGTTAATAATCTTCTTGAAAAAACCAAACCTCATGTGAATTTCTCCATTGGAGAAGAAGAACGAGGCAGAATAGGTTTGTCTCTTCTTGGAATCCCAGAGGGCTCACCTTTTGTTTGTTTTTTGGTGAGAGATGGGGCTTATGGTGATTTAGTAGGGTCTGAAAAATACCATCGACTGTTTCGAAATACCGATATTGATAACTATGTCCTTGCCATGGAAGCATTAGTAAACCGAGGTTACTATGTCATTCGAATGGGGGCAACAGCGTCGAAACCTCTAAATACGTTCAATTCGAAAATAATTGATTATGCTATGAATGGTATGAGAAGTGAGTTTATGGATGTTTATTTGGGATCAAAATGTGCCTTTTGTGTGACGACAAGTTCTGGGTGGGATGCTATTGTGGCGCTTTTTAGAAGGCCTCTTGTTATTACGAATCAGACCCCAGCTTTTCAGCCATATACGCATTTAGATAAAATTCTTATCACATTCAAGAAACATATTAATTCAAAAGATGGTAGAGAGCTTAGTCTGAGTGAAATTTTTAGTGTTGGAGCTGGTTTTTTTGGACGAACCTATTATTATGATTTAGCAGGAATTGAGCTTATTGAAAATTCACCGAAAGAAATTTGTGATGTTGTTATTGAGATGGCAGAGCGTTTAGACGGTAGCTGGAAACATCATGAGGATGATGAGGCTTTGCAAAGGCGTTTTTGGGAGATTTTTCCAACTAAATCAAAGCGTTTGATTCTTGAAAATTATCCTTGTATGATACCTGCTATTCCAGTCGAGATGTTTGAGCATTTGGATGGTAGATATCGCAAGTATGATGAAGATTTCAAAAAGCGATTCTGGGAGATTTTTCCAGCTGCTTGGTTAGAACCTTATTCAGAACGACCCATTCATGGTGAAATCAGAGCTCGCTTTGGAGCTCATTATCTTCGTAATAATCAAGGTTGGTTGAAGTGAATCTTACCAAGAAAACAAAATATAGATTAGGTGAAATTAGGGACCTATTACTGAGTGTTCCAAGAGCTATAAACAAAATCCCGAAATTTGATTTTCAGGATTCCGTTTCCATGAAGATGCATTTTCAAAAACACGGCTGGGTTTTAGTTCGTGGAATTTTTTCTCCTTGCGAAATCGAGGAGTTGCGGCAAGGCGTCATTCGATCACAGGCAGAAGCTTTGAAAGGGTCTCTTTTGTCAAATCCGTATTTGAATCGTCAATCAGTGCTTAATGATCATGTTTTGAGCGTGGTTCGATCTATTTTGGGAGAGGACCCGACTTATTTTGGGGATTCTAATTGGTCTTCTGGTTTTACGCCAGGTGTGATTGGTTTTCATAAAGATAATCCAGATAAAGAACGACAAGATAGTCCTGACTGGATGAGTGATTATACTATAATCAGAACGGGGATTTATCTTCAGGACCATAGTCAGTATTCAGGGGGCCTTGGTATTCGAGATTGCTCTAATTACACGGTTGACACAACCAAAGGGCAACCTATTTTTGTGCCAACACAGGTTGGCGATATGGTTTTGTGGTCGCTTAGAACCACCCATTCTGGTTTTATGACAAGGCTTCGGTTGCTACCGAATTTATTTATTCCGCTTTCGATTCTATCAAAGATTTCTCGCGCGGATTATTCCCCACCAAAATTTCTATTCAGATCACTTGGGCGCGACTTAAGAATGGCCTTGTTTTCATCTTATGGGGTCCTAGATAAACATTTAGAGCGTTATATAAAATACTTATGTTTGCGCCGGTATGCAGTTCAAACATGGCAGCAGTCTCGATATTCGGATGAGACAAAAATACTGGCACAAAAACAGGGGCTCAAAATTTTAGATCTATATGAGAAAGCTAGCCAAATTAAACTTGAATCAACTTATGTCGACCATAACCCGAATTGGGAAGGTTTATTAGGAGGGGTGCTCTAATTCGAATAAAAAAACATTACTGGTTAGTACTGTTTATTGTGTTGATTGTTATTCAGCTTTTTGCTTTGAGGCAGCTTGCCTATTCAAGGGCCTTAATATATTTTGTTTCGGCGGACAAAGCGAGACAGGCCAGTCAAAAATTACATCTTGGACTACTGAATTGGGAAGCTGTTAAGTATCATGAAGCTTCTGAATTAGACTCTTTTCGGGAATTTACACTGAAACAATGTGGTCATGGAAAGAATCTAGAAATTGCCATTTGTTTAAGTAATTTTTTCGCTCAGGCATTCCCCCAGGGAGATCCGGCTATTGAGTTCTTCTCCCCTAATTATAATCCCGCTGAGGATCTGAAAGCACATAGTGAAGGGGCTCCTGGGCACTGTACGACGCGTTCTGCCTTAGTGGCGACATCACTGCTTTCTATTGGAGTGCCTGCGCGCGTCGTTCAACTGATTCCGGCTGATATAAGGGGCGGACATAATGCTGTTGAAGTTTGGAATGGAATAGATAACTGGATCTATGTCGATCCTACTCACGGTATTTATTTTCAAGATGCTTCTATGTTGCAAGCACTGGATAAGCCAAACGAGGCGAAGTTGGTCCTGATAGATCTTCCCAAAAAAGTGGATGCCTCTGGAAGAGTTGGATTCTATCGGAGTAGAAGTGGATTTCTCCACGTCGATACGAATTTGGTTTATCCTGAACCTTGGCTTTATACACGCATTGGTCATAGACTAGCATTTTGGCCATTTCGAGGCGTTTTTGTTATTGAGGGTCCTTTAAGATTGGATGTTGGTATTCTTCAATGGACATTTTGGTTAGGCATAGGTGTGTGTTTAATGGGGCTTATAGTAATGTTTCTTCGAAAGCTGTTTTAGTTCAAGATGTGTGGAATATTTGGCAGTGTTTTTCTAAAATCTGATTCTGAGATAGCAATTTCTGCTGCTCTTGATTCGATTGCCCACCGAGGTCCTGATTTATCCCGTTTTGTTCAAGAAAAAGATTTTATCTTTGGGCACACCCGTCTAGCAATTCTTGACTTGACCGAGGCTGCGAGTCAGCCAATGTTGAGCCCAGATGGAGGCACATGCCTTATTTTCAATGGTGAGATTTATAATCATCATGCACTTCGGAATGAATTAAGGCAACTTAATTATGAATTCAAATCGCGCTCAGATACTGAAGTAATTTTGCACGGCTTTCATGCTTGGGGCGAGGGTATTATTGAGCGGTTGGAAGGTATGTTCGCTCTTGGCATTTATGATCGACAGGCCGGGCAGCTCTTACTCGCTCGAGACCGCTCTGGTAAAAAACCACTTTTTTATGCACTTCAAGGCGAAGAATTTTTATTTGCCTCTGAGATAAAAGCGATTTTAAAAGCTGGTTTTGAGAGAGAAGTCAGAGTGCACTCGTTGCCATTTCTATTGGCGTTTGGTTACACACCCGCGCCGTATACAATGTTGCAGGGAGTTGAGCAGTTGCACCCGGCTTCTATTTTGACTCTGACAAAAGGACAAAAGCCACAGATTCGACGTTACTGGCGTGCACCGTTTGGTGGGTCAAGAGTTAGAACTTCTGTGATTCAAACCAAACAAGAGGTTCGGAGTTTGGTGGAATCTGCGGTGGCTTCTCGATTGGAAGCTGATGTCTCGCTGGGAGCTTTTTTATCAGGTGGAATTGATTCTAGTATTGTGGTTGGTGTGATGAGTCGTTTACTGGGTCGTCCAGTTAAAACATTTTGCATGGGTTTTTCTGGAGATAAGCGATTTGATGAGACCTATTATGGG
>JAESQZ010000081.1 GCA_016764955.1 Deltaproteobacteria bacterium
ATCCCGGGTCGGTGCCCGGGATGACAAAACAGCGTCGTTAATTTACGAAATTTAGTTTTCAAAACCCTGTTTTCATGGCGTTCTAACGACGAATTAAATCTTGGCGGGAATTGCTGACAACTAAGCTTTGTCGACACTCAACGCCCATAATAGATCTTGTGTATATTGGCTGCCTGGATTTGAAGCAAAAGCCTTGCGCGCATGCTTTCTTGCTATCTCCAATTCACCTAATCGCCATTTAATTTGTGCAAGCATCGCATGTGCATCTGAAAAGTTTGGCGAATACTCAAGAGCTTTATACAAAACAGACTCCGCTTCTTTGAAGCGCTTTCCAGAAAAATAACATCGGCCCAAATTCGAAAGAAACTGGACATCCTCAGGCGCTAATGCAACAGCATTTTCCAAAGATCGAGTTGCACTAATTTGATGCCCAGATTCCAAATGAGCAATACCTAATCCGTTCGATATATCTGGATCATCAGGCAATAAGCCGGCTGCACGCTCCAGAAAGGTAACTGCCTCTCGAAATTCACCTGTTTCAATTAACGCCCTACCTAAAGCATGACAAATATCACCATCTGAAAAATTATATTTGAAAGCGATTTGAAAAGACTCCACAGCCTTAGGCCATGCTTGAACAATTTCATATGAAAGTCCACGAAGATATTCGGAACGGCCGGGCGCTAAGACAGACTTTCCCTCTTCTGCTGCATATACAAGATCAAAATAGGGAGCTGGCACCTCTCTCCATATGAAAGTACCACATGGATGGCTGGGCAATTCAATAATCTGGTCAAGTTTAAGAGCATCATAGCCATCTGGATTTAGATCTTGTAAAAGTACCTTTGCCTTCTGAGTGAGTTCACTCAATACAACACTAGAAACCATCGGATCCATCACCAAGATAGCATCTTCGCAAAAACTAAATAATCTGACTTGTTTGTTAAAAAGAACGAAAGGTTTTAGAGCACCAGCAACCAGCTCTGGAAAGGCCGCGATACTTGCAATCTGGTCACCTACAAATATAGATGCAAATAGACTAGGATCCTCGTGCAAAGAAACCTGACATTCATATTCGCGATTCCCTAAAAAGCGCCTCGCCTCCGACCAATAATGTTCAAAAAGCTCCTTTGATTTGCCACTTACAATTTTCTGCTCAACCTGAATCGCCCAAAGACACTCAGCTGAGCTATCCGTCAAAGCATGTGGCCGAACTTTTTGAAAACTTAATGACCGAAGTGTTACTTGGATCGATTTGCCCAAATTAGCCCAGTCGCATGCTCTCAAATTTTTCGCCCAGCTTTCAATACTCTTCCCGGATTTCCGCCAAGACTCATAGGCCTCCTCGAAAGAAATGCCTTCAGGAAGAAACTGCTTAAGCTCTTCAAGCTTATTTGTTTTCTTGATTTGCTCGACTTGACGCTGCCCCAAGGTCTCACTAATCTCTTGCCCTAACCATAGGCTTCTTGAAGCTAAGCCAATTGCAGCGTCAGCAATAAAAAATAAAACTTGAACTTGCCCTGCTGATTTCCAGCCTGAGAAAGCTGGTCCGCGATGTTGGTTTTCATGAATAACATCCTGCCAGCTCATGATATGAAACTTACTTCCCGGATTTCGTTCAGGCAGAATATTTTGCTGAATCTCTTTTGCAATCTGCCTACTCTCGTATTCTGTATATCGATAGCTCGAAGGAATCAAAAGCGCATATGCCCAATCACTTAAACTTAAAAAAAGAATTGAGTCTTCCTCTCTCACTCTCTCGAAAGCATCTCCAATTTTTTGTTGTAGTAATTGAGAGGATTGCATAGCTTTCAACAGTGTAACATGCTGATTTAACTCAATTGGTATTTCCAATAAATCAAAATCCTTAATCCCACTTGTGAGCCTGTAAAATCATGCTAAATGCCCAAATTATGAGATCTTGCATGTTTATTGCCTTATTAGTGTTTAGTCAGAGCATATGGGCAGGCTTAGACCTCTTGCTTCCAACTGAGAGACGGACAGCAACAATTGGGGAAGACTCAGCCAACACAGGCCTTCCTCACCAAAATCCCCAAAAAAACTTGCAAGAGCCTGACTTAGGCTTAGATCCAGCTCTGAAAGCCTATGATCTTGAAAGCGCTTATCAAGAGTGGCTAGAGCTTAACCAGAAAGTTGAAGCAAACACGCCTCTTGATGCCAAAAGTCAGAACCTTTGGGAACGGCTGGCTCGATTTTATCTGGACTATTCAGAACCTGCCATTTTGCCTCGCCCAAGCGATAATTCGGCTTATCAAGCGCCCATTTGGACAGCTCCTGCAGCAGGCGGCGGAGCAGCTTCTTCATCAACAGAGAGCCATGTTCAGAGCATGCAACGTGCTCTTGGCATAACTATTCAAATACTCCTCAATGATTTTAACTACACGAAAAGCGACCTTTCTGCACTCCTTGATCCCAAGCGCCTGCATCTGGCAGATCGAAATTATGTCATGAACACAATGAGCCGAATTGCATCGATCAGTATTTGCGCAGCATTTGAGAGAGCAGACTTATCTGAGCGCATTGAGCAAATTGCTAAAACCCATACTTTTGTGCCATTTACATACGTTCAGATCATATTTTCACCAATAACGATTTTAAACGCATTATTTCTAACAGCTAGATATTTTGATAGCAGCGCAGAAGACAAAGTACCCCACGACGAAGCTTTTGCTGTTTGTCTAGCCATATCTGCCACAGTTCTTGAGCGAGGTGCTTTTCCCAATGCTAAAAAATTTAGTAGATTTGAACAACAGCAACAGCTTTTTAATGATATTGATTTTTTAGCCATTTTCCCTCCAGAAGCTATTCGAATGTTTTGGGAAGAATCTATCCACGGAGCACAAATAATATTTGGAATCACTGAGTATTCCTGGCCCACTATTTCCGAGGATTGGCACAGAAAGAAACTAATCGGCTCTGGGACCTTTTCTCAAGTCTTTCGATTAGAAAGTCAAACCTCCAACAGTTTGATTGCAGTTAAGAGATACAAGCCTGATAGCCAGGACACTTTTTTAGTCGAAACCGCTGCTTTATCGCTTCTCCATTCGAGAGACTGTTCACATATTGCAAAACCAACTGGGACTTTTCAAGATACTGTTGACAAGAGATACATGCTTGCCCTGGAGTATTATCCAAATAGCTTAACAAGTGTCCTGAGAAGCAGAGTATCTATGGGTGAAATCAAAAAAATAATTCGCCAACTTCTACTGGCTATTAGTAACCTTCATGCTATTGGGTTGCTTCATTGCGATATAAAGCCTGACAATATCTTGCTTAACAACTCTGGAGATGTACATCTTGCTGACTTTGGCTCGGCAGAGCCAGATAATCAACGAATTGCGATTTACCGTCGTGTTCATGAACTCGTTACACTTTGGTATAGAGCGCCAGAGTTGCTACTTAGAACTAATTCCTATGGGGCAGGAATAGATATTTGGTCAGTTGGATGTATATTGGCAGAACTTGTGCTCAATCGCCCCATCTTCCAGGGAAGAAATGAAGCAGAAACTCTTTTAAACCAATTACGAGTATTAGGCGTCCCTCAAGATGGAATGCTCCCTAATATGAACAGCGAAACTTTCAGGCATGCAAGGAGTTCACTTCAAAAAGCTAGAGGAGAAAGTACACGTAGAGCCGATTTAGAGCAACGACTTGGCTCAGTTGGCATGAATTTCTTACTAGCTCTCCTAAACTTGGATCCCAAACAGCGTCTAACCGCTGAGCAAGCTTTAAAGCACCCCTTCTTAAGAAGCTTATCAACGCAATAAGGCGCTAATATCCATTGTTAGGGCAACACCATAATGAATGGCGATGCCCAGCATGACAGATCTATTGCGATAGCTTAAGTAACCTAGCAAAAGCCCGGCTATGATAGAACCCAAGCACTCTAAAAAAGGCTTATTAAAATGAATCATGCAGTATGGAATCACCATGATTAAAATCGCATGAATCCCAAAGCGCTCTTTTAAACCGTGAACCATGAAGCCTCGAAAAAAAAATTCGAGACCAATAAATTGGAGCAAGTAAAACAGCTCCCAAATTAGCAAATTGGGATACCAGCTCTCTCCTGCAGCTAATCGGTAAAACGGGTAATGACTTTGGAAACTCGGTGACCGTGAGCAAATATAAATAATTGGCAACATGAAAATAAACATCGCCAAGTAAAGCTGCCAATTTTTCAAAGATCCCTTAAGTTTAAAACCATACGAAGCCAAGTCCTGTTTGAAAATTAATTTAATAACCAAAGCTGGTATAATTAAGTAAAAGAAAAAACTCTGCGAAGCCCACAAGCACAGACGCTCAAGCTCACTGCTTGATGGAAGATGCGTGAAGCGAATAAATACTAAGCATAGCGTCGAGACCAAACAAATCCAGGCGACTTTGGAGTCGATTTCTTCTTTGATAAACTTTTGGATCATAAGGCCTACCCTTTTTGCCGTCACCCCGGCCTCCGAGCCGGGGTCTAGTTTTTGCTGGATCCCGGGTCAAGCCCGGGATGACACCGGAGCCCGGGATGACACTGGGGCCCGGGATGACTACTTCATTTGTCAGTCCACACTCCTAATAAATACTTCTCACCCCTTGCCATTGCTTCGGCCCGCTCTTTTAAGTCCCGAAACCAAATCTTGTCAGCCGGGCGTTCAGCTCTGCTTTCCAGCAGCTCAAACATCACTATCGCTGACTTAATCTGACCGGTTTGAGCCTGAGCGATTCCTAGCAATCTCCTGGCTTCCTGACCAATCGGGCCAGTCAGGTAGCTAGGCATGAGACTTTGTCCAATATAAAAGTTGCCAGTTTGAATTTCTAAGCGAGCTAGCAAATAGCTTGCATAATCAAAACTTAAGTTCTCAGTAGAAGGTTGCCTCAAGAAAAACCCAAGTTTTCCATAGTCAGCGGCCTTTTCGACCCAGTTCTTTTGAGGTGTTGTTAGTAACTCCAGTGCCGCTTTCGCATAAGGCGTATCTTTGAGCATTGCTTTTTTAATCGTGATTTCTCGTTGTTTGTGAATTGGCTGCTCTAGCAGTGGAATCTGATTATATCGTGCTAAGGCTTCCGAGAAAAGGCCTTGCCGTGCCAAGATATCAGCTCGCTGTACCAGGCTTTCTTCTTTTGGCTTAATTTGAACTTGCTGGCCATCCACACAAGTCGCAGCTAAAATAGAATCTTTTGAAAAGTGGCTCGATACAACTGGCAAAGCATATGGTGGCAAGGGCATTTCACCAAGCTGAAGACGATAATCTTTCAAAAAAGACTTAGCAAAGCTGACTCTACCAGCCGAAGCCAAGTTCACAACTTCCTCGGATCGACAGGAATCAGTTGAACACCTTGAATTAATATACGCCCCCAGCAGAGCTGCTGAAGCTGTATAGCCTCGCCTTGACGACTGAAACCAAAATGAACCGAAATCAGCTTCAAGCAGTGTTTCAGGATGCTTCAATAAGCCTAGTTGGTCAAAAGCCGATGCTATTTCTAAATCTGTTAAATGATCCTGTAGGCTGAGTTCAGGTGTCAAATAGGTCGCTAGGCCCTCAGATAATCCCCAGTTAGGCAGCAAACGAAAAACGCCTGGCACTTTCCAAACTGTATTTGAAACTTCACCCAAAATAATATGCGCTAGCTCGTGACCGAGTACAGGATGCGGAACCTGAGCTCCTACAATGTGGATTTCACGGTGAGTGGGCAAAGCATAGTGAATATTTCTTGCGCCTGTATGCCTGGCTAAAGAGTCTCCGTTTTGATAAACCCAGATGTTAATCTGCTTTTTAGGCTCAAGCCCTGTTCTATTTTGAAGTCGCGATAGCCAAAAGTGAGCCTCCTGCATAATGCCCTCAGCATGCGTTTTTCCAACTTCTGTAAAGTTCGTATGGATCGTCACTAAGCCCTGTTTCAGCTCATCTGGATAATCGCGCTGACGTTCAGCAATTGCAGGTGCTATCTTCGACTTGCTATTGAGGTGCATCGAAACACCACCTATCAAGAAGAAAAGAACGGCCCATGCTTGAGTTGTTCGCCTTTTCCACCGGATTCCCAAACTGACAATCAGCCCAACATAAAAAAGCGCACTAATACGGTAAGCAATGACAGCAGGTTCAAGAGCCTGCCCTTTAAGCAAATCGCCTAAAAATAAAAACCAATACATATCAAAGAATCTGAGCGATGGATTGAGCCACCACAAAAATCCTTGCAGGGCCAGGTAGAGACCCAAAACGATCAAACCAATAATCGTAGCCGCGCGCACATGGCCAATCATTCGACCTAGGACAATCCCAGTCACCAAACTTAAACTTAGCTGCGGTACAATAATCAATAAAAACGGAATGACACCGGAGCCCGGGCTACAACTTTGAACAAAGAAAGACTTAAGCAGCAGCAAAAATAAATAGAAGGCAACAGGTGCAAATACCCAAGTCCCTTCTCTTGTTAAGTCGTGCAACAATCCATTCCGATGCTTCAGCGCACCTCGAGATGCACCAGCAATAAAACTAAAAGGCGCCAAAAACATCCCTAAAAACATCGCCGACTCGATAGTGGGCGTACTGAGAAGAGGAGACGAGAGCGCAAAAAAATAAGAGATCATTGTCATCACGACAAGGAGCATCGAAGGTGTAGAGGGGAATGTTCTTCTTGGTAAAATCATCGCTTTTTATTCTTCTTGCGGGCTAACTTAGCACGTTTTCTTTTATCTTTTCTCCCCAAGTCTAACTTTGGCATCGAAAATCTCGGCTTAGCACTTAAAGCCGGCAGACTCATCTTGGAGCTTAGAGCAGGATTTAAGCTAGGCATTTTGCCCATATTTTGCATCATGCCTTTCATTGCTTTAAACTGCTTAAGTAAAGCATCTACTTCACTTTCTTGTCGGCCAGACCCTAAAGCTATTCGTCGTCTTCTGCTCAGCTGCTTGAGTATAAGCTCTGGCTGCTTACGCTCTCTTGGAGTCATCGAAAGAATCATCGACTCAATGCGTTTCATTTGGCCTTCGCCGTCAATATTTTTAAGCTGAGCGCCCATAGCACCAACTCCAGGCAACTTTTCCAAAATTCCCGCAAGAGGGCCCATTTTTCGAATCATCCGAATTTGTTTCAGAAAATCTTGAAGTGAAAACTGGCCTTTCAGCATACGTTCAGCATCTTTTTCCGCTTGAGCTTTATCCACATGCTGCTCAAAATCTTTTACGAGCGACGCAATATCACCCATATCTAAAATACGGCTAGCAAGGCCCTCAGCTCTAAATTCCTCGAGTTGCCCTACTTTTTCACCAACACCAATAAATTTAATAGGCTTTTGAGTGACTGACTTAATAGACAGCGCAGCTCCACCTCGTGCATCACCATCCAACTTGGTTAAGATAAAACCATCAACTTCAAGTCTTCGGTTAAACTCACGCGCTGTATTAACCGAATCTTGGCCAATCATGGCATCTATCACCATCAAGATTTGATCAGGCTTAGCGAGTGATTTAATTGACTCAAGCTCGCGCATCAGTGGCTCGTCAATCGCCAAACGGCCAGCCGTATCAAAAATTAGCAGATCACAATTAAGCTCTCGCGCTTTTTCAAAAGCCTGCTTACAAAGTTCATCAGGCGAAACACCTGGCTTAGAATAAACTGGTGTGTCTAACTGCTCACCTAAAACCTCAAGCTGCTTCACAGCTGCCGGACGATAAATATCAGCCGCCACTAATAGCGGCGTATGCGATTTAGATTTCAAATATTGCGCTAGTTTGGCAGTAGTCGTGGTCTTACCAGACCCCTGCAAGCCAACCATCATGATGCTGCCAATAGGCTTCGAAAAGCTCAAACTTGCATCAGAAGGCCCCATGAGGCTTTCAAGTTCATCCTGGCAGATCTTAATAAAGTGCTGTTCTGGGCTAATCTTCGTTTTCTTAAAAGAAGTTTTGACTTCTTTGCCCAAAGATTTTTGTTTAACTTGGCTCAAGAATTGCTCGATGACATCGACGTGTGCATCGGCTTCTAAAAGCGATTTCCGAACTTCTAAAAGAGCTTTCTCAATGTTGCTCTCAGTAAGCATGGCTTGCCCACTTAAGAAATTTCTGGCATTTCGAAATCCGCTGGATATTGTCTCAAGCATGAAAGCCTTTTAGCTTGGCGTTTGCTAAATGCCAAATATCTGTTGTAGATTTTGAATATGCTCAAAAGTGAACTCATCAAACGACTTGCCCAAGAAGCCAAAGGAATCTCTCACGAAGATGTTGAAACCCTAGTCAAAACAGTGTTTCAGACCATGACAGATGCTCTTTGCCAACATCACCGTATTGAAATACGAGGTTTCGGCTCCTTTTCAGCTAAAAAGCGCAAAGCGAGAACCGCTCATAACCCCAAAACAGGCATCAATTTAATGGTGCCTGAAAAGTGGGTACCTTTCTTTACAGCAGGCAAGGAGCTGAAAGAACGCGCCAACCATGCCTAAGGCTTCTGCCGTCATCATTGGCAACGAGATCTTAAACGGTAAAGTTCAGGATCAAAACACACAGACTCTAGCTAAATTCCTATTCGACTCTGGGATCTCACTTTGCCTAACTGAAACCATCCCTGATCATATAGACACCATCGCTAAAACTATTCAAAAACATGCTGCTCATTTTGACTTTGTCTTCACCTCAGGCGGCATCGGCCCTACGCATGATGATCTGACCTACGAAGCAGTCGCCAAGGCTTTCGGCTGCCCTCTAAAACTTCACCAAAACGCCAAAAACCGCTATCGAGATATCACAGGGAGAGAATTAACTGGCGCAAGGCTCAAAATGGCGACTCTACCTGACAAAGCCGAAGTTCTTTGGACCGAGAATCTCTGGGTTCCAACTGTTTATATTCACCCTGTTTATGTGCTGCCTGGGATTCCAGAATTATTTACAGCTATGCTGCACAGCTTAAAGCCAAGATTCGATTTTCCACCTTTTGAACGTCAACTTCTCTATACCAATCAACCCGAAGCTGAAATTGCTTTTAAACTAGAAGAAGTCCAAAAGAGGTTTCCTGAAGTCGAAATCGGCAGCTACCCGCAAAAAATGCCCGATGGCTTTCGGGTGATGATCAGCATCGAGGGCCCAAAAAATAACGGCGTGCAACAAGTTGCTGAAGAGATTAGGAAGTTTATCTAAATCTTATCTATTTCCAGTAGGTAACTTCATAGTGTTTACCATTTGCTGGCAACTGATATTTCAAACCACTGGAATAA
>JAESQZ010000082.1 GCA_016764955.1 Deltaproteobacteria bacterium
CTTTTTAGGTGAGCTTGCGGAGTCTCTGTCGAGCCTGGCTGTTTTAACATCGGGGAAAAAGAGCGCCACTTCTTGTTCAATGCGTTCTGTTCCGACGCCTAAGCGCAAAATGGGGCCTTCATGACAAGATGGGCAGGTCATCGATATCGATACAAAATAATCACATTGGTGGCAGCAATAACGATTCTGTTTTTGGTGATAGGTCAGCGATACGGCACAGTTGGGGCAATGAATTTGGCTTCCACAAGCATCACAAATAGTCAGCGATGCGTAGCCTCGGCGATTTAAAAACAAGAGTACTTGCTCGCTCTGAGCCAATACTTCTTGCATAGCGAGCTTGAGTGGGTTCGATAAAATACATAAGTCTTGCCCTTCAGACTGGGCTTTGTCGGCTTGCTTCATGGCATCGTGTTGCGCCCGAGATTTCAAATCGATGAGTTCTATTTTGGGCAAAGTAGAGTTGCTGCTTGCCCGCTTGGTTAGCTTAAGATGTGTGAGTTTGCCCTGCTTGGCATTAAGGCGGCTTTCTAAAGATGGTGTTGCAGAGCCCAAAATAATTTTAGCACCCTCTTGCTTAGCTCGCCAAAGCGCGACATCGCGGGCATGGTATCTGGGCGTGTCGTCTTGTTTAAAACTTGGGTCATGTTCTTCGTCGATAACGATAAGGCCTAAATTAGAAAGCGGCGCGAACAAAGCAGAACGGGCGCCGAGTAAAATCTTAGGCTCGCCTTTTAGGAGTGTTTCAAAAACATCATAGCGTTGTGTGTTTCTAAGACCTGAGTGCAGCATCAAGGGCGCTTCGCCTAATTGGCTTGCAAAGCGATCACACAACTGCAGGGTGAGCGCGATTTCGGGCACAACAACCAACACGCTTTTGTTTTGAGCGCGCGCCCATTGTGCGGCGTGAATATAAACTTCAGTTTTACCGGAGCCTGTTATGCCTTCTAATAGAAAGGCAGTTTTGTCATGCCAGCGGAGGCTGGCATCCAGTCCAGTAACGCCAGCTTTATTCTGGATGCCAGCCTCCGCTGGCATGACAACGTGGGTAATCTTTCCCAACGCCTCTTTCTGCTCATCATTCAACTCAACCGGCTCAGCTTTTTGCTCAACTTCAGCCTCTTTTTTCTTCTTACGCCGCTTGGGCAATTTATCTTTTTTAAGTGTTCTCGGTGTATTGGGCGGCAAGCAAAGTCTTAAGACTTCGCCTAGGGGCGCCATGTAATAGTTAGCCACAAAACGCGCGAGCTTAATTTGCTCAGGGGTTATCACTGGCTTTTCATCGAGCAAACACTCGATAGGCTTTAACTTTCCCCCCTTTAAAAAAGGGGGGGTAGGGGGGATTTTAAAAGCGCCAGTTATGACGCCAGCTACGGGCCTGTTTCTTAAAGTAACTTTAACACGCCGCCCAACTAAATCATCTGCCCATAAAGAATCAGGCAACTCATACTTAAGTGCATCTGGGATACCAGCTGCTGGTACACTGACTTCTACAATGGGCATAAGGCCTGTTTTTGTCATGATGACAGATTTAGTCTATGCCCAAAAAATCTGCAGTGCGTTTTGCCCCGTTTGCTCAATGACTTTTTCCACAGGGATGTTTTTAAGTTCGGCAATTTTATCTGCCACGAATTTTACATAGGCAGGTTCGTTGGGTTTGCCCCTATATGGGACAGGCGCTAAATAAGGCGAGTCAGTTTCTATTAGAAGGCGCTCCAAAGGAGTTGCAATAACAGCCGCTTGGATTTCTTCGGCTTTTTTGAAAGTGACTATGCCAGATATAGAAATTGTGCAGCCTTTATCTAAAAAAGCTTTGGCGTGCTCGCGGGTGCCGGAGAAGCAGTGAATAATAGTGGGGTGGTTTTTAGGTAGGCGCTCTAGGCAGTCTTCATGGGCGTCACGAACGTGTATGATTAAAGGCTTTTTGAGTTCAAGCGCTAAGGCGACCTGCTCTTCGAACACCCGCCTTTGAGTTGGGCGGTCCGAGTGATCATAATAGTAATCAAGCCCGCATTCGCCTATGCCCACGCACTTTGGATCTTGGCTCAGTATTTTGAATTCTTCGAGATAACCAGGCTCAGCTTTGCTGGCTTCGTGTGGGTGTACGCCGGCTGTGAAAAATAGATCTGCGTGATTGCTGCAGAAAGCTAGGGCTTGTTTGGAAGAGTCAACATCGCAACCAATATTGATCATACGCTTGACGCCAGCAGCGCGAGCGCGCTCAACGACAGCCATATCTTCTAGGTGGCAGTGTGTGTCGATTAGCATAAATCCCCCGCTTGGTAGCCCGTCAAAATAGCCTGCCCTAAAGAAGGGGCGCCTTTTTCTATGTTGGCGCCTGCAGCAAAAAGATTGGTAGCAAAGACTTCGCCAAATTGGTTAAGCGGCCGCTGTTGCTCGTCTGTTTCAAGCCAAGCTTCTAGGACTTTTTGAGTGATGGGCAGCTTGAAAATCGTTTCGAAAGCTTGAGATTTTTTATGAAAGCCACCTGCTAAAAAGCGGCCTGTTGCTAAAATAATGCTTTTGGTTTGCACTGCCCCATGGTTCTTGAGTTGGGTCGTATCGATATGATGACCATTTTGCTTGTAGTTAATCACGCGATCTTGTTTGCAGTGTTCTGAGAGAGCTCGCCCAAGTCGAATGCCTGGAATTGAGTGCGAGTACCCTAACAATTCTGAAGCGCTGTGGCTTATTTGTTTTTCGAGCTTTTGCAAAAAGGCGCCTGCTGAGTGAAAGCCCAAAGCAGCGGGAAATAATAAATGCTTAAATGGCATGGCCTTGCTTTGAAGAGCATGAACTACTCGAGGCAGGCAAGCTTCTTGAGTAGATGCTTGATCGAAATCTTGTGCGAAGCTAGCCAAGCTTTGCCAGCGCTCTTGATTTTGAGGCTCAAATTCGATCAGCAAAGGCTGTGCTCGAAAGCCGTTATACTCAAGCATATGTGCAGTTGCTTGAGCATCAAATTGAGGCAAACCACTAAAGCCGACGACAGCTATGAGATCCTCTTTGTGGTGAGCGTCGAAGTCAAAGAACTGAGAGCCCTGTACGGCAAAGCATTTTTTGACCGAGCCGATTTGAGTAAAAGCGCGCTCGGTTGATTTAAAATCAAGCACGTGAACTTGTTGCAAAAATAGTTTCCAGGCGAGTGTTCTTTTGTCGCTAGGATCAGCGTTAAACTGTGGCCAGTTAATAGCCCCTGATGATAATCCAGTAGCGCCGATAGATTTGGAGATCCAAAGTGCTTTGGCTCCACGTTCCTGAGCGCGCGAGTAGGCCATGGCACCGGCAACACCAGATCCAATAATTAGGACATCGATTTCTTTAGACATATTTTAAGTCCCAATGTAGCAAGCAAAGTGGCGCCAAAGCAAAGGACAATAGTAGGCCCCGATGGAAGGTCACAAAAATAGGAAACTACAGCGCCAATGAAACTAACAAAAGCCCCAATGCCCCAGCCTATCCAAAGCCGATTCGTGATATTGCGGGCGAGCAGCGCTGCAATTACTGCTGGAATCACCAGATAAGAGAAAACCAGTAGAACACCTGCAATTTCAACAGAACTTGTGACGACCACTGCAAAGCTCATGTAAAAAGCAAAGTCCCAAGTCCAAGAGTGGGCGCCAGGCTCAAAAGACGCAGCCAGCAATTTCTTTCTGAAGATCCAGTGAAAAAGACCCACCAGAGCATAAAGCCCAGCTGCCTGAGCCAAAGTTTCGGGGGTGATCCACAAAATGTTGCCAGAGAAAAGTTCGCGCAGCTCATCCGCTCCGTGAGGCAGATGATTGCTGGCTAAGATTGTCGCAGATAAAGCGACAGCATAGAAAATCCCAATGAAAGCCTCTGTGGAGGCAAAACGGTTTTGGCTTTTGAGTAGAGCTAAACAAAGCGCACCCGTGGCTGCAAAGAAAAATGAACTGAGCTTTGAATTGAAGTGATAAACAATGCCGACCACCGAGCCGAGAGCCGCAATCTGAGCGAGCGCCAAGTCTACAAAGATCACTTGCCTCGCGAGAACATGGATTCCCAAATAGACATGAATCCCAGCCAAAAGAAGGCAGGCCATTAAAGGCCAAAACATAATATTTACAAAGTCAAGCATCTAAGCCGCACCAAATCCTTATCTAGATGGATAAATTAAATATGCTTCGAATAATCTTCATCGGAATTTTGGGTTGTGGTCATCTATTCTCCACCGAGATAGATAGTTTTAACTTAAGAGACACATCTATGCAAGATGCGCTCGCCCCGATGAATGCAGTTGCCCAAAACTACTTTGACGAAGCGTTAAAGAAAGCAAATAGGCGGGAATCATGCGATCCAGAAGTGTTTGAAGATATTTTTCATGATTTAACCGGAGGGGTTTTTTGGGCTGACATTGAACGCCAGATTGAAAGATCTGACAGAATCGATCGGCGAAACATTCATCGTTCAAAATCTGTCTACCAAGACATTACCATCGTAGATGGGCTGGCACTTTACTTAGCAAGGCTGGGTTTTGTAATGAGATTTGGAGATTTTTACGTTGGTTCAGATAAATTCGGACACTTTTTTGATCAGGGTTATGATTACTTTCAGAAAAAAAATCTGGATGAGGCGATGAGTTTTGGCGAAATGACGGAACGGACCTACTATGGACTAACCAGCACAGCGGTCTACTCTTATGGAGACCTGGCTGCCAATTTAGATGGCTACTTCTTTTGGCAAAGCTTAACTCGCGGTAAGAACGCCTATGTGACCTGTGAAGAAGACACCTGGTCACAGGTTAGGGAGTTTAGCTGGACTGACTATGCTAACGCAGCATGGGACGAAGGCCTCAATTGCAGTACTTATCGAAATGAGTACACGACAAGCAGAGTGCTGGGTCGGATCAAGCAGCTCGGGATGAGCTGCCCTGTAGAGCCACAATGGTGTGATGTGATGCTTAATCGCTATGGCTATTTGGCACCACGGGTTATATCGCCGGCTTGTTATTATCCGTAGGGGCATGACAATTACGGCGCCAGCCTAGAAATCTCCCAATTTCCATCTGGCTGTAGTTCATAAGCAAAACGATCATGTAACCGATTGTCTTGTCCTTGCCAAAACTCAAAATAAGTAGGTTTCAACAAGTAGCCACCCCAATGTGGGGGGCGTGGGATTTCTTGGTTTTCATATTGCCTCTCTAGTTCTTTAAAGCGAGTCTCTAAAACATCTCGATCTGGGACTTTTTCACTTTGTGGTGAACACCAAGCTCCGATTTGGCTTCCGCGCGGCCTGGATTGGAAGTAGGTGTCAGACTCACTATCTGAAAGTTTTTGAACGACACCTCTAATTCGCACCTGCCTTGCAAGTGGCTCCCAGAAAAAAATACAGCAGGCTTTTGGATTGCTATTTAAATGCTGTCCTTTTGGGCTTTTGTAATTGGTGAAAAATTCTAAACCTGTTTTTGAAATTTTTTTTAATAAAACAATTCTGGCGTCAGGTGTGCCGTCCGAGGATACTGTGGCGAGTGTCATGGCTTCAGGTATAGATATGCCTAGCTTAGTAGCTTCTTTAAACCAACTTTCAAATTGTTTGAGTGGATTTGGGTTTGGGCTTAGGGTTTTGGTTGTTAGTGCAGAGCTCATATTAATTGGGATATATGAGTTTTTGCCCAAAAGTAAATCACCAAAAAAAACTTATCTTTGCTATAAACACTCACAATGTTCGCAGAAGGATATATTGGAATCGCGGGTACGATTGGTGTTGGTAAGTCAACTTTGACAACCGAGTTGGCGCGTGTCTTGGAATTTGAGCCGGTTCTCGAGGAAGTTAATGATAACCCTTATCTAGATCGCTTTTATGACAACATGGCCGATTTTGGTACCATGATGCAGGTTTGGTTGCTCAATCATAGGTATAGGCAACATCGTGACTTTGTAACCCGGATCAGTATAGGAAAGATTAGAGGCGTGGTTCAAGATCGAACCATTTGGGAAGATACAATTTTTGCCCGCATGTTGAATAAGCATCCCGATAAAATTATCAGTGACCTCGATTATAATACTTATCTAGATTTATTTGATAACATGGTTCTGCGCGAGCTCGTTTTTCCACAGCTGCTGATCTATTTAGATTGCTCGCCTGAAACGGCTATGGAGCGTATCAAGTCGCGAGGACGTTCTATTGAACAACGAATTAATATTGAGTACTTAAGGGCTTTGAAAGATAATTACGAACAGTTTATTTCTGAGATGGAAGGCGCGGGCGTAAGAGTACTGCGTGTCGACTGGGAACAGTTTAAGCCAATTTCTGAAATAGCTAAGATGGTGAAAGATTATTCACTGAAACCCTCGAATTTTACTAAGTGGGTGAGGCCCTTGAGGCGCCTATAGGACCTCACCCCCCCCGGCC
>JAESQZ010000083.1 GCA_016764955.1 Deltaproteobacteria bacterium
AAGCAGCTTAAAGAACAGGGCTATTTGGTGGAGACAGGAAAACGGCAGAAGAGGTGTAAAGTTTATGAGGCTCTTTCTAAGTGCCGCTCTTACAGAGCTCAAACGACAGGGCCAACGTTACCTGGGCCTTGCGAGCCAAGGCTCGCTGCAACCCAGGCTACCTCACTTGTCGCCCTGCGGGCTTCAAAATTGCCAGAGGCACCGAAGGTGTCTAAAGAGTTGGCAGCCTGGACAGAGGAAGGCCGAAGGTACGACGCTGGTCCAGGTAAGGGCGGGCAAACGCAACTCTGCGAACAAGCCAAATTTTACCTCGACAACTGCCGAAATGTATTTCGCTATAATTTCCCTGAAGACTTTGATTGGGAAAAACACTTCCCAGAAGCCACGCATAAAATTCGACACGTTGAGCACCAAACCAAGTTCTGGCGCCTCATGTTTGATAACTTGTATTTGATTCAGGAACGTGAAACTGGCAAACCCAACGGTGCCCGAATCAACAATCCAGATTCAACTTTATTTGGCGTGCCATACCCCAAAGTGCCTCCACCGAGTCAAATCGATACCATTTTGAAAACGCGGCCATCGTATCGGCCCTATCAGCCAAAGAGATGAAAATTTATCCGCAAAGCGGATGTGCGAATATAGCCCCGTGCATTAGCACGGGGTAGCGGTGACAACAATCATTTTAAGTAGCGAAGCTACGACTGAAATCAATATTCAACCGTGCCTTTGGCACTGAGTGGAACATATCATACATTTCCCCCGCGCTAACGCGCGGGGCTATATTCGAAGACCGCTTCGCGGAAAGGTCAAGTGGTTCTAGACGCTTATACGATACTGAGCACGTTTGGATGCCGGTGCCAGTGTTGGCTGAGTTGCGTTTTGGGTTTCTTACCCTAAAAATTCCCGCATGGCATCTGGGATTGGCATCGACTTAGCAGCTTTTAGATCCACGCATACAGTCGTGATTTGGCCTGTGAAACTTAAAGTTTGGTCGCTTTGGCGGATGATTTGATAGGCAGTTATCAAAGAGGCCTTGCCGATGTGTTCGATTTTAAAACTGATTTCAGCAATATCGCCATGTTTTAAAGGCGCTTTGTAATCCCCGCAGGCTTTGACAGCAGGGAAGCCCCAGCGTTCTTTGGTGACCATTTGGGCATAGCTTACGGGGCCTTTTTCGTTAACCCAATCTTCAAAAGCATTGTGGCAAAACTCAAAAAATCGCGGGTAATAAAGCCAGCCAGCAGCGTCGACATCAGCGAAGCGCACTGGGCGGGTGGTGGTGTAGGTGAGACCTAAGTTTTTGGGTAAATCCATGAGCTAATATTCTCAGAAATCCTTTGCAATCGAGAGTCGGAAATTTCTCCAATCGAACCTAGAAAAATATTTTGTTCTTGTACTGCTAATCGCCCCACTCTAAATACACTACTGGTTTTTAAACCAGAGTTCGCATAATCATTATCAACCTCATTGATTATGTCATCAAACCCTGGAATTGCCTGGTTCGTTTTTGAGGAAATCATGCAAGTCAACCAATCATCGTATTTCCCAGGCAATCGTTGAATCAGCAAGGCAGGTCTTAATTTTGTATTCAGCAAGTTCGTTTGTGGAAAAGCAAAAACAACAATTTGCCCTGGTTTTGGCATTAAAATATTTCCTTGATGTCTTTTTTGGTATACGTGACAGGGTCTTCTTCGATACCACGCAATGCGCCTTCTAGTGAAATCTGAGACCAGTCTTTACGCTCAGAATCTTCTTCTTTTTTTTGCTTCTCATTTAAATACTGCACAAAATCAAGAACTTCTGTTTGAAGATCAGCCGGCAAGCGTTCGACTTGGTCTGAAATATCTGATGTAATCTTGTTTGCTTTCATTACGCACCCACTTTATCAGTATATAACAAAAACATCAACCCGAGGCCTCCTCCAAAGTGAATTGTTCTACCTCTGCTGGATCCCGGGTCAAGCCCGGGATGACAATATGGAGAGATTGCCACGTCGCTATGCTCGCAATGACGGTTACGCAAGCGCCTCGGCGCCAGAGATGATTTCCACCAATTCACTCGTGATCGATGCTTGGCGTGCTCGGTTATACTTAATGGTTAGCGAGGTAATCACCTCTTTGGCATTACGCGTCGCGTTGTCCATTGCACTCATGCGCGCGCCGTGTTCAGAAGCTACTGACTCTAAAAATGATTGAAATAATTGCGTCGCCAAGTGTTTTGGGAGTAGGTGGTCTAAGAGCTCTTTTTGAGAAGGCTCATAGATATAGTCTGTTAAGTCTTCTTCGGTTTCTGCCGGCATAATTGGTAATAAACGCTTCACGACGACTTTTTGGCTAATCGCGCTTTTGAACTCGTTATAGACCAAATAAACAGAGTCTAGGTTATCTTCGATATAAGCTTTTGAAACCTCTTCGGCGACTTCAGAGGCTTTTAAATAGCTTGGGTGCTCCAAAATATGGTCATAGTTGGTTCTAATCTCGTGGCTACCCAAGGACAAAGCCTCGTAGCCTTTATGGCCTAATGTCGAAATACGAATGTCACGATCTGGACGCGCCATATCTCTTAAAAAGCCCTGAGCTTTCTTAATAATATTGGCATTAAAAGCCCCGCAAAGGCCTCTGTCTGAAGTCAAAACCAAAAGCTCAATGCGATTTTGCGTACGATGCAAATCTAATAACGGATGCGGCGCCTCAGATTGCTTTTCTAAACGCTTCACCAAACGGCCTACAACTTGGTCGAGCTGTTCAGCATAAGGCCTAGCTGCACGCACTTCGTCTTGAGCTTTTCGAAGTTTAGAAGCCGCCACCATTTTCATGGCTTTGGTAATCTTCTCAGAGCTCTTGACGCTTTTAATGCGCTTTCGAATGGCTTTTAAAGAAGACATATCTCAAGCCTCAAACACTTTTTCAAACTCGCCCAAAGCTTTATTCAAGCGTGCTCTCATATCGTCGTCGATTTTTTTCTTCGGATTCTCTCGGATATCTTCGAGTAAGTCGGCATGCTGCGCTCGCATAAAAGCAATCATTTCTTCCATGTAGCGGCTAACGACTTTGGTGTCATATTGACGCACGAAAGTCTCTTTAGACTCTTTGCTCTTGGCTTGAGTCGCGGCATAAATTTGAACAACCTGCTCTTCGATTGCCGTTGGTGCATATTGATTTTGTTTGAGCAATTCAAATAGACGCTCACCTTTGGCAATCTGATCGGCGGTTGCTTTGTCTAAGTCAGACCCAAACTGCGCGAATGCTGCTAACTCTCTGTACTGCGCCAAGTCTAAGCGCATGCTACCTGCTAATTGCTTCATCGCAGCGACTTGAGCGGCGCCACCCACACGAGATACCGATAAACCAACGTTTACTGCTGGGCGTTGGCCTGAGTAAAACAAGTCTGCCTCTAAGTAAATCTGGCCATCTGTAATCGAGATAACGTTCGTTGGGATATAGGCCGATACGTCGCTGGCTTGAGTCTCGATAATTGGCAAAGCGGTTAGGCTACCACCGCCTTTTTTAATATACGGGTAGGCAGCTAGCTCTTTTTCGTTGGTTGTGATTTTCGCAGCACGTTCCAGCAAACGGCTATGCAAATAAAACACATCACCGGGGAAAGCTTCACGTCCTGGTGGCCTTCTTAAAAGCAAAGACAACTGACGATAAGCAACCGCTTGCTTGGACAAGTCGTCATAGATAATCAATGCATGCTCGCCGGTATCTCGCCAATACTCACCTAAAGCGGTACCTGTGTATGGCGCCAAAAACTGCATCGGCGCCGGATCTGCTGCAGTCGCAGAGATTATGACAGTATAATCCATGGCGCCAGCTTTTCGAAGTCTATCGACCACTTGTGCTACTGTTGATTGCTTTTGACCAATGGCGACATAAATACACTTAACACTGGTGTTCTTTTGATTCAAAATCGTATCAATAGCGATGGCAGTCTTACCGGTTTGGCGGTCACCAATAATAAGCTCTCTTTGGCCACGACCAATCGGAATCATCGCATCAATCGCTTTGATACCCGTTTGCATTGGTTCAGAGACTGGCTCTCTGGCAATAATGCCAGGTGCTTTTGTCTCGATAAGCCTACGCTCAGTGCTTTCGATCGGGCCGCGCTCGTCAATGGGATCACCCAAACCGTTTAAAACACGACCTAAGACGCCATCTCCAACGGCAACATCGGCAATGGCTTTGGTTCGCCTGACGGTATCGCCTTCTCGGATACCTGTGTCAGAGCCCATAATGGCCACACCGACATTTTGCTCTTCTAAGTTTAAGATTAAACCTTTGGTGCCATCTGGAAACTCAACGAGCTCACCTGCTTGAGCACGCTCCAGGCCATAAATTCTCGCGACACCGTCGCCGACTTTTAGCACACTGCCCGTTTCAGCGACTTGCGTACGGGTATCAAAGTTTTGGATTTGTTCTTTGAGAACGCGTGAGATTTCTTCTGCTCTTAACTGCATAAAACCCTTCTTAATTCAGAAAATTGAGACTCAATGGTGTTGTCGAAAACCAAACCGCCAATTTGCGCCCGTATGCCTGCTCTAACTCGCGTGTCGACGCGTGGCTCAGTAATAATTTTTTGGCCCAAACGACTAAACAAAGCTTGGCTTAAAGCCTGAAGTTGCTCGTCTTTGAGCGGATAAGCTGTGGTCACTTGCACTCTTAATCGCCCGAGTTTGGTGTCAAGTTCGTGGGTATAAGCTTTGGCTAAGTGCCCTAAAACTGGCGCACGGCCATTTTCAACCAAAATTTCGACACAGCGCTGCAACTTAGGGCTTAAAGACATGGCTTTAACGATTTCAAGTCGCTCGAGTCTTTGAAAAGCGGGATTCTCAAAAAACACACGGAGTGGGCTATTTAAATAAAGTTCTTGTACGGCGTTTAACTCAGCTTCTATGCTAGTCATTTCAGCTTCATCTGTCGCTGCTAACAAAAGAGCTTTGGCGTAGCGTTTGGTGATTAACGGATTCATACGCGCGCCTCCGTCGTGTTTTCAACAAAATTTTGGCAAAGCTGAGCTTCTAAAGACTCACTAACACCCAAACGTTTTTGGGCGGCTTTTAACGTATGTTCAGCAACTTCTTGTTTAAGCTCATGCTTGGCTTTGGAAACTTCAGCTTTTAGGGTTTCTTCGGTGTTGGCCAGCATTTGGTCTGCGATTTGCTTGGCCTCTTCTTTGAGGCGAGCTTTTTCAGCTTCGCCTTGGCGCCTGAAGTCTTCTTTGATTTTAGCTAGTTCAGCATCCAGCTCTAACAAGCGATTCTCATATTGCCTCAGCTTGAGTTCGGCTTCTTCTTTTGCAAACTTGGCTTCTTCGATGGCGTTTTTAATTTGCTCAGAGCGCGCTTCTAAGTAGTTTGCCAATGGCTTTTTAATCGCTTTTAAAAGCAAAGCCATAAAAATCACAAACGTGATAATCATCCAGCCAATCGCTGGGTTATCTTGATAGGCACTGCCAAATCCCCACCAGTTAAGCATGAGAGGGCTCCATCTGAATTTTTAAATCTGCTTTAGGCACAATTTTACCCAACACCAGCGAAGCCAGCTCTAGCTGAACTGGCACGAGCTCTTTGCGAAGCCGCTCAGTCTCTAGGCGAAGCTCTTCTTGGGACTGTCTAAGTCGTTGCATGCAATCTTCGCGAGCTTTATCTAAAACTTCACGATGAAAACGAGCGCCCTCAGCTTTAAGCTCTAAAAGGGCTTGCTTGGCTTCGCGCTGTGCCTCATGAACCCGGCGCTCAATCTCATCTAGATTTTTTTGAGCCTGACGTTGCAGAACAATGGTCTCCTGCCTCGCGCCTTCTATACGGCGTTCACGCTCCTCAAACAGCGTTATCATGGGCGTAAACAGGAATTTGGATAAAAAGCCCAAGAGGCCCAGAAATAAAGCCATCTGGATGAGCAGGGTTCCATCAACTTCCATGGGTAACGTTTAAGCAGACTGCTTTGGCGATGTCAATGACGTTTTATGGTGTCATCCCGGGCCTGACCCGGGATCCAGAATAGCGCAACAATACTGGACCCCGGCTCGGAGGCCGGGGTGACAGCTGGCGTAATAATTCGCTTTCATGATACACTTTCAATATGAAAATAAATGACGCAATTATATCCACACTAGTAAATCATGAAGTTGAATATATTTTCGGGGTTAGTGGCGCAAACATCGAACATATTCATGACTCTATTCACAGATTAGGCGACGGCAAATTAAAATCTGTTTTAGCCAAGCATGAATCCGGTGCGGCATTTATGGCTGATGCTTATGCGCGTGTTCATAATAAACTAGGCGTTTGCTGCTCGACGTCAGGCGGTGGCATGGTGAATTTATTGGCTGGCATTGCTGAGTCTTACATGGAGTCAAACCCTGTTCTTGCGCTCGTTGGACAAGTGCCACTTAGCTTAGAAGGAAAAGGTGCTTTCCAAGACTCATCTGGTTTTGAGCGTAGCGTAGATGGCGAGAAACTTTGGGGAAGTGTTTCGAAATATGTCGCCAAGCTTACTGGCCCTGAAGATTTTTGGCCGGAGTTTTTAGGCGCTCTTGAGGCTGCTCAGTCTGGCCGGCCCGGGCCAGCGGTGCTGTTATTGCCGAGGGATGTTTATGAGATGGAGGTGGGCACACCCCCTGCCTGTCATCCCGGGCCCCCATATTGTCATCCC
>JAESQZ010000084.1 GCA_016764955.1 Deltaproteobacteria bacterium
AGGACGGCCCAATATTTTTGGAGCTTAATACGCTTCCTGGCTTAACTCGCGTTTCTTTAGTAACGCAGGCTTTAGCTTATGAGGGTATTAGCATGCGTGGTTTTTTACTCAACCAAGTGGAAATAGCAGATGCCCGAGTTAGTTGAATCTTACAAAGAAGTCATGTCTTATTGGCCATCAGGTGTGACCCTTGTGACCTCTGAGTTTGAAGGTCAGCATTACGGCATGACTGTTAGCTCTTTTACCAGCGTTAGCCTGCATCCCGCTATGATTTCAGTGTGTATCGATAAGCGAACACAAATGTGTAGCCTACTACAGAAATCAAATTACCTAGGCATCAGCATACTCGATCGCAATCAAAAAGAGCTGGCTAAGACTTTCGCTAATCACGAGCTAAGCATGCTTAAGCGCTTTGAAAAAGCTTCTTTCTCTACAAGTCAGACAAAAAGCCCAGTACTCGAGAATGCATTAGGTTGGCTAGACTGCAGTATTCATAGTTATCACGACACAGGCGACCATATTATTTATGTGGGTTTGGTTGAAAAAGCGAAGTCACTCAGCGAGGGAGACCCGGTTATTTATTACCGCCGGGGCTGGCATCATCTCGCTTAAGTCACCCTGGCGAAGGCCAGGGTCTTGGTTAATATAAAACTAGACTCTGGCCTGCGCCAGAGTGACATTTGATTTAACAAAAGCTCTCAGCACCCCCATGCCAGTACCAGCAATAAATAGCTCTCCCACAAGTTCACTTGGTTTCAAATAAGCCTCTTGAATCTTATGGCCCTGCTTTTTGGCAAATTCTAAAAACTTTTGACGGGTAACTCCATCGATACCACCTTGTAAGCTGATAATCTTATTGTCTTGTTTTAAGAATGGGCTACTCCTGCTGCCATCCACCACATAGCCATCAGGACTTAATAACAGCCCTTCGAAAGCGCCTTGAGCTTGAGCTTGGCGATAGGCTTCGTTATAAACTTTACGGTTAGATAATTTTAATTCGCTGCATGCAATTTGATTGGTGATATAAACTTGAACGCCTTGCTTATAAGCTTGAAGAGGGGGAGGGGAGTAAGGCCTAGTATTTATCCTATAACCCCTTGAACTAAGGGAAACCCGAAGCAAACGCTTGTCATGCCAGCGGAGGCTGGCATCCAGAATAGTGCTCGACATAGACTGGATGCCAGCCTCCGCTGGCATGACAACCCCAGCCAACTTGGCATGTTTATGCAAACGCTCCAAATGCTCTTTGAAATACAAAGGCCGCCCATTAATGACTAATATCGTCGTAAATACTTCGTTAGCCATATTTTAGAAAATTTTGAAGCATTAATAAGCCATGCTCGCTCAAAAAGCTTTCCGGATGAAATTGAATTCCAAAGATTGGTTTCGTTTGATGAGAAATAGCCATTATTTCGCCTGATTTTGTCCAAGCATCTCGAATAAAATCTTTAGGTGTCTCTTCAAGCACAAGCGAATGATATCGTGTCACACGCGTTGTCGACTCAAAAAACCCCTTAAAGAGCCGTTCTCCAGTATGACATATCATATGAACTTCACCATGCACAGCTTGCTTAGCGCGGCTAAGACTCGAGCCAAAAAACTCACCAAGGGCCTGATGACCTAAGCAAATTCCAAGAATTGGCAAAGAACTCTCAATGGCACTTTCAAGCCAATTCATTAGTCTGCCAGACTCTCTTGGGGTTCCGGGGCCTGGTCCTAACACAAGATGCGAAACTTGTTCTAAACAAGGCGTCTGAGCATGATCAAAAACGATAACCTCTGGTGTGATTCTTCGGAGATAATCAACAATGTTATGACTAAAAGAATCGTGGTTTTCAATAAATGCAATGCGAGTTTTATTCATGTTCAAAAACAGCTACCCAAAAACCATCGCAATTTTCTTTCGAAGGCAAAAGTTGCCTGCTTTTGATTAATTTGAGGCCACCAAATTCAGAAATATTTTCTTCTTGAAGCAGTGAGCAAGTTGCATAAATTAATTTGCCTGTTGGTTTGAGCAACTTAGAGGCATTTGATAGTAACTCATGCTGCAGTTTTGTATAATTTTTAAGATCTGATTCTTGAAGACGCCCAAATAAATCAGGTGCATGCCGAAGTGTACCAGTACCAGAGCAGGGCGCGTCGACTAAGATCCAGTCGAACAGGGGGAGTTTTAGGGTTCTGCCGTCGGCGACTTGGTAAGAAATTTTTCCGGGATTTGCATTGTCATGCCAGTGAAGGCTGGCATCCAGAATAAACCTAGACATAGAGCTGGATGCCAGCCTTTGCTGGCATGACAATTTTAATCGCTTAGAATTCACATCAACCGCAGTAATATCTGCGCCAGTTGCTGCTATTAAACGTGTCTTCCCGCCAGCACCTGCACAAAGATCTAGCACTCGTTCACCTGGCTTTGCTTTAATTTGCTGCGCAACATATTGACTACCAGCATCCATCCACCAGCAACTTTTAAGTACCCCCGAAGAAAGTCTATCGCTCGATAAGAGCAAAGCTGTCTTGGAAAGTTCTGATCGAGCACAGTCAATATCCTGTTCTTTGAGAGCAGTCTCGACAGTCTCTAACGTGACCTGAGTGATGTCTACGGCCAACACTGGCTTGGCCCGTGTACGCAAAGCTTGTTCAAGAGCTTTAGCCCCTGAGCCATATTGTTTTTTTAATCGCTGATTAAACCAATCTGGCCAAGGTTTTTGTCTAAGCTTTAAAAAAACCTGATCTGAAACAAATCGGCGTTCTTTAGGCCCAAGCCCACGCTTTCTTGCCATTTGTGCAATCAAAACAGATACTGACTCGCCTGTAGCATGATGGCGAGTCAGTATATCTTGAATAAGAATTTGAGCAGCTTTAGAAACCAATTTGAGGCTTTCGATCAAAATGATGTTCAGTCTCAATCGTACGAATCGTCCCTGAACGGCTCCGCATCACCAAAGAGTTGGTTTTCGCACCACCTTTGAAGTACCGAACGCCCTTCAAGATATCGCCCGAGGTCACGCCAGTGGCCGCAAACATAACATCTCCGCGCGCGAGTTCTTCTAAACACCACTTTTGGTCAAGATCCTCGATACCCATTTGCTTAGCCCGCTCTCGCTCGGCATCACTTCTAAATATAAGTCTCGACTGCATATCACCGCCAACACATCTCAGGGCTGCTGCTGCCAACACACCCTCAGGCGCGCCTCCCATGCCAAACAAGACATCAATTCCAGAATCGGTCAAGCAAGTCGAGATTGCTGCGCTTACGTCACCATCAGGTATTAAATGAACCCGAGCCCCTGCTTGCCTAATTTCATTAATCAGATCTTTATGACGGTCTCTTTCCAAAACGACTACTGTCAAATCTTCAACGTAAACACTCTTAGCATCAGCAATGGCTTTTAAATTTTGAGTTGGCGACTTATCTAAGTCGATAACGCCTTTTGCTTGCGGACCTACTGCAATCTTGGACATGTAAACATCTGGTGCATGAAGAAGTTTGCCTTTTTCTGCGATCGCAATCACAGACAGCGCATTAGGCCTTCCATAGGCGCACAAGTTAGTGCCCTCTAAAGGATCTACTGCAATATCTACTTCAGGATCACCACTTTCACCAACACCTACTTTTTCTCCGATAAAAAGCATTGGCGCTTCATCACGCTCACCTTCGCCAATGACGACAGTTCCACGAACCCAAATATTTTCGAAAGCACTACGCATCGCTGTCACAGCTGCCTGATCGGCTGCGTCTTTCTCTCCACGACCCATTAATCTCGCCGCAGATAAAGCAGCAGCCTCAGTCACTCGAACAACTTCTAAAGCCAGATTGCGATCCATCAGATTCTCCTATATAAAATTCCACATGGCACTCACCGAATCCCAAGAATTACAAATGAGAACCCCTTGTCCTTCCTTTACGCTTTCATCAGTAGATGGCAAGACTTACTCTCTTGACGATTTCAAAGATTCTAAAGCCTTATTAGTCGCTTTTATCTGTAGCCATTGCCCTTATGTTCAAGCAATCGAAGATGAGTTCATCGCACTCTCGAAAGCATTTCCCAAAGAAAACCTGCAAACCATTGGAATCTGCTCAAATGACGCAGCAAAATACCCCGAAGACTCCCCAGAATCTCTATTGAAACGCTGGCACGCAAAGAACTACGAATTCCCTTATCTAGTTGATACGACACAAAAAGTCGCGCAAGCTTTTGATGCCGTCTGCACACCAGATCTATTTCTCTATAACGCTGACCGACAGCTTTATTACCATGGCCGCTTCCAAGATCTAAAATCAGCCATAACAGACTTAGTTGCCGGCAAAGAGCCACCACAGGATCAAAAGCATTCTATTGGCTGTTCGATTAAGTGGTTTGACTGATTCTCTAGGTAGTTCTTTCCTAATCTTCAATCTCGTTGCATCCTTCGAGTGCATAGCCTTCTTGGAGCGAGTAAGTTTCTAACTTCCATACTTCCGGTAACCTGACACCTATTGAGGCAACTCTGGGGCGACATCCGTCAAAGATCTGATGCTACTTCATAAAACTTGTTTCAATCTTTCACATAACAAAAGGAGAGCAAAAAACAATGAAACTAAGTTTGATTTTTTCGATGATATTTGTATTTATGTTTGGGGTTTCTACGAACGCTGGCCACCACTCAGATTCGATGGTCATGCATCACATGCATATCATGTTGAATCATGCAGCTGAAATGGCAGCGGAGGGCTCAAATCTATTGATGGTTGGCCAAATGAACATGGCTCCCGGTGTTGATTCGCTAAGCATTGAGCATGGTACAATGATGCTAAACAAAGCATCTGAACTTGTGCATCAAGTACTCGAAGGAGAAGCCATGCAGAACCTTCATCGAAGAGGAATCACTCCAGATAAAAATGAAGAAATGGCATATACGCACCTGTTGGCCTATAAGGTCCTAAACTTAATTGAGGTACTCAAGGCAATGCCGTCTGCTATGTCTCAACAGCAATAAAGATAGGCGTCGGGTTACCAGAAGTTAGGTTTGGCAACAGATCCGGTTTAGCTTGCCAAACCAGGCAGTTTTATGTACACTTGCAACTATACATGAAGGAGTTAAAGCCTATGCAAGCCTCTATAGTTGAGCTGCGTTACCACATGAAAGATGTACTTAAAGCCTTGGAAAGAAATGAGACTGTTCAAGTGCTTTACCGTGGAAAAGTAAAAGCCACCTTAGTACCCGAACAACCCCTCAAAAAAATGGGTCACGTGAGCGAGCACCCTTTTTTTGGGATGGATTCAGAAGAATATTCCGTTGAAGATACCCTAGAGCAATTAAGAGGAGGGCGTTTTAATGCTATTTGATACTGATATATTGATTTGGGTTCAACGCGGTCATCAAAAAGCATCAAAATTAATTGACGACAATGTAAAACGCGCAATTTCGGCTCAAACTTACATGGAACTCTTGCAAGGTGCTCACTCAAAAAAACAACACGTGCTGATACGTGATTTTTTAAAGGAGTTTAACTTTGAACAGTATCCCGAGCGCAATCTCGCATGCTTTAGCGGCGAGTTAGCGAGTTCTTCTTAGTTATTCGCTTAAACTGAGAAAGTGCCTTATCAGAAGGTGGTTTTTGCTGATTAAAAACGTCCTGTTCTCCATTCAAAATCGTTACTTAAAGGCTTGACATTCATCTTGGGTATTATCTAGGATGATTTTGGAAAAAATCAAGACAAATGTCGCTAACTGGTGTCCAATTTTATGCAATCCCACAGCCTGCGCAAAAGCAGACGCTTAGTCGATGGATGGGTTGTAATAGATTTATTTGGAATGCCAAATG
>JAESQZ010000085.1 GCA_016764955.1 Deltaproteobacteria bacterium
AATAACCTGTCGCCCCGGCCTCCGAGCCGGGGTCTAGTGCTGGATCCCGGGTCAAGCCCGGGATGACGGCCGAGCCCAGGATGACGGCCGAGCCCGGGGTGACGGCCGAGCCCGGGGTGACAGCGCAAAGTTTATGCTCCGGCGCAACCGCACAAAAAGTCACACCAGGCAGTGTTTCAGGCTTAGTCGTATAAATCTTAAGCGTTTCTGAACGGCCTTCGATTTCGAAGTTGATTTCTCGGCCTTCGCTCTTGCCAATCCAGTTGCGCTGCATTTCGAGCACGCCTTCGGGCCAGTCTAAGCCGTCTAGATCTTCTAATAAGCGATCAGCGTAGGCTGTGATCTTGAGTATCCATTGGCGCATGACACGCTGCTCAACAGGATCGCCAGTTTCAACATATTTGCCGTCTTTGACTTCTTCGTTAGCGAGTACAGTCCCGAGGGCGGGGCACCAATTAACGGGGACGTCTTCTAAATAGGCTAAGCCTTTTTCGTAAAGCTTTAAAAAGATCCACTGGGTCCACTTATAATATTCAACGTCAGTTGTGCTGACTTCTCTGGACCAGTCATAGCTAAAGCCTAGGCGCTTAATCTGACGCCTAAAGTTGTCGATGTTGCGTTTGGTAATAATCTCTGGGTGGATATTTTCTCGAACAGCAGCACGCTCTGCTGGTAAGCCAAAAGCATCCCAACCCATGGGGTGCATGACATTGAAGCCCTGAGCACGCTTGAGACGTGCGATCACGTCTGTGGCGGTATAGCCTTCTGGGTGGCCGACATGTAAACCTGCCCCAGAAGGGTAGGGGAACATGTCGAGAACATAATATTTGGGTTTTTTCTGGAGTTCTTCGAGCTTGCTGGATAATTTAAAAACTTGGGCTTTTTCCCAAGCTGCTTGCCATTTGGGCTCGATAGATGAAGGATCGTAGTTCATTTGTGGTGGCGAAGGGGGGATTCGAACCCCCGACCTATGGATTATGAGACCATCGCTCTAACCGACTGAGCTACCTCGCCAATAGGCTATAAAAGCCTAACTAGGAGACAAGTTCAATCAGAGCCATCGGGGCGGCGTCGCCTTTTCGGATTCTAGTCTTCAGAACACGGGTATAGCCACCTTGACGTTCCTGATAACGAGGCGCGATATCTTCAAAGAGCTTTTTCAAAATCACCCGATCACGAATGGTTTGATAGGCTTGACGTCTCGCATGCAGGTCGCCGCGCTTACCTAACTGAATCAACTTTTCAGCGACACCACGAAGCTCTTTGGCTTTGGCATCGGTTGTTTCGATGCGCTCATGCTTAAACAAAGAGGTCGCCATATTCGCAAAGAGAGCTTTGCGATGGGAGGGGGTGCGATTGAGCTTTCTACCTTTATTCAAATGACGCATAACTTATACACCTTCGCTGTTTTCGGATGGCGTTGCAATAGGGGTTGTGCCGGGTTTTGGTGGCCAATTGGTGATGCGCATCCCCAAAGAAAGGCCCATTTCACCCAGGATTTCTTTGATTTCTTTCAAACTCTTACGGCCAAAGTTCTTGGTTTTGAGCATTTCGCTTTCAGTACGTTGAACCAGATCACCAATCAAGCGAATATCCGCATTGGATAAGCAATTGGCGGAGCGAACAGAGAGCTCAAGCTCATCAACCGTACGGTTGAGGTGATCATTTAAGCGATCAACCTGCTGAGTGGCCTCAGGCAGTATGGGCTCTTCTTCTTCAGAGAAGTTGATGAACACAGAAAGCTGCTCTTTAAAGATCTTGGCAGCGATTCCAAGCGCATCTTCAGGAACAACAGAACCGTTGGTCCAGATTTCCATGCTGAGCTTATCATAGTCAGTTTGCTGACCAACACGGGCATTGCTGATCTGATAGTTCACTTTTCGAATCGGGCTAAACAGAGCATCGACTGGGATAGTGCCTACTGGTTGCTCTTCATCACGAAGCTGAGCTGCTGGAACATAGCCACGCCCAGTCTTAACGATGAGCTCAGCTTTAAACATACCGCCTTCAGCAACTGTACAGATATACTGTTCTGGGTCCAAAATCTCCAAAGAAGCATCTGCTTCAATATCTTTAGCGCGAACCTCGCAAGGACCCTTCTTAGAAATGCGGGCAGTCTTCTGAGTGCCCTCATGTAGCTTGAGATTAATCTCTTTGAGGTTCAAGATGATTTCAGCGCCGTCCTCTTTAACGTCAGGCAAAGGCATGAACTCATGTTGAGCACCTTCAAACTTAACCGCAGCAACACAGGCACCCTGCAAAGAGGAGAGTAAGATTCGACGAAGGGCGTTTCCGAGGGTAACACCGTAGCCGCGCTCTAGAGGCTCTAGAACAAACTTACCATATTGGTTGCTGCTGACATCACGGTCAACCACTAGACCTTTCGGTCTTATTAATGTTCGCCAATTACGATACATACTTCAATCACCTTCTTTAAATAAAAATCTTTAACTTTAAATCACACTCGACGGCGTTTTGCTGGCCTGCAACCATTATGGGGCACAGGAGTCACATCCTTAATCAAAGTGATTCGGATGCCGGAGCTTGAAATCGCTCTCAGTGCAGACTCTCGACCTGAACCAGGGCCTTTAATATAAACTTCCATGCTTTTAACACCATGGTCTTTGGCCTTTCGACAAGCATCTTCAGCTGCAACCTGAGCAGCAAAAGGGGTGCTTTTCTTAGAGCCTCTAAATCCTTTAGCACCGCAAGTAGACCATGAAATGGTCCCACCTTGGGTATCTGTAATCGTTATAATGGAGTTGTTAAAAGTGGTGTAGATATGAGCCACGCCTTGGCTAATATTTTTCTTAACTCGTTTTTTGTTCTTGTTGTAGCAACCATTTAAATTCTCACTAAATCTCTTAACGACGTACCATTGAACTACGCTTACCGCGACGCGTTCTTGCATTAGAATGGGTTCTCTGCCCACGAACAGGAAGGCCTTTACGATGCCTCAAACCGCGGTAGCAGCCCAAGTCCATCAGGCGCTTAATATTCATAGAAATTTCACGTCTCAAGTCACCTTCTACGCGGTAGGTACTATCAATAACGTCACGGATACGTGCAATTTCTTCTTCGGTTAACACATCTGTTCTCTTATGAACATCAACTTTGGCTCTAGCCAAAACATCTTGTGCCACAACAGGGCCGACCCCATAGATATAGGTAAGGGCAACGCCCATTTTTTTGTTACGTGGTAAATCTACACCTGAAATACGTGCCATGTTCTAATCTTATCCTTGCCTTTGTTTGTGACGAGTGTCTTCACAAATTACGCGTACAACGCCTTTGCGTTTAATTACTTTGCATTTATCACAAATTCTTTTTACGGACGCTCGTACTTTCATAAATTGGCTCCCAGAAACGTGGAATTAGAACTTGTAGCGATCCCATGGCCTTTGTCAATAGCCTTGGGGGTCAAATACCTGTTGATTTTTGGCCTTTCATAAGCCACTTAACAAGTACGATGAGTAATCAGGATACTTTTGAAGAGTCTAAAAAAAGAAGTGACTTAGCCTGGGCTGGTTTAGAGAAAAACCCGAAAAAATATAGAGTTATGACTGGTGATAGGCCAACGGGGCCTTTGCATATAGGCCATTATTTTGGCACTCTAAAAAACCGAGTACATCTTCAAAATAAAGGCTTAGAGACCTGGGTGCTAGTTGCTGACTATCAAGTTTTAACTGATCGAGATAGCGCAGAGCAGATTCAAACTCATGTACATGAGATGCTGCTAGATTATTTGGCTGTAGGTTTAGACCCATTTGAGGCAAATACCACTATATTTGCACATAGTTACGTGCCTGAGCT
>JAESQZ010000086.1 GCA_016764955.1 Deltaproteobacteria bacterium
CATTGATGTGCTAATTCATGCGCCATGACTTCAGCAAAATATCTAAGCTGCCAAATGGGGGCTGTTTTGGGATCAATCAATAGGAGCGAATCTCGAAAAGTTACTGCACCTGGGTTTTCCATAGCGCCAGCTGCAAAATCTGGAACCGCAATGATATCAAGCTTGGCGTAGGGGTAGGGGATCCCAAAATAATCTTCAAGTAGCTTTAATATTTTGGGTGTTTCTTTAAGAGCGTGTTTGAGCTTTGCGCCCTGCCCTTTAGGAGCGATGCCTCTAAAAGGAACTTTGCCGATACTGTGGCCAGGGACAATATCAAAAGGGCCAACGGCAAAAGCAATCAGGTAGGTCGGCAGTGGTGGTGTGGGTTCAAATTCGACAGTCTTGGTTCCATTTTTGTGTTGCACGGTTTTTAAAATAGGGCTGTTGGAAATAGCGTGACTTTTTTGAGGAACCGTTAGAGTGACGTGAAAAGGTGTTTTGAAGCCTGGTTCATCAAAGCATGGAAAAGCTGTTCGAGCTGCTAATGGTTCAAATTGTGAGTAGATATAGTGATGCTTGCCTTGTGATACTTGGTATAGGCCCGAGAGATCTTGGCCGAGCTTAGCCGTGAACTTAATTACTAAGGTTGCTTCTCCAATTTTGATAGGCTCAGAGCTTTTGATTTCAAGAAGATTTTTTTCTTTAATCAGTCGGTGAGTTGTATCTAACTTCTGAAAATTATTGCTCAAGCGAACTTCAGATATCTCGAAATCCTTGGCGTGCAGCCAAAAGAGATTGCTTTCCCCAGTTACCTGGAGCCTAATAGATACTTGACCTGAATACTTAGGATTATTTGGGTCTAATCCAAGCTTTAGATCATAAGCAATGGGCTTAATGCCCTTATGAAGCTTTAGATCAGGTGCAGAGCTGGCAAATGATAGAGAGGCTAAACTAAATACGAAGAATATGATTCGCATTTAGCGAAGATACAGCAATTGTCAGCCTACTTCGAGCAAACTTTTTTCTAGTCTAGCAAGAACGGTCTGAATGCTAATGTTGGTTTCGCGCATATCCTCAATCTTACGCAGGGATGATAAAACGGTTGTGTGATCGCGGCCACCGAAGAAGCGGCCGATTTCTGGGAGGCTGTATGCCATGATGTTACGGCAAAGCGCCATGGCGATTTGTCTAGCAAGCGCAACTTGACGCTGACGAGACTGCCCCCTCAGTTCCATTGGCTTTAAGTCATAGTAAGCGGCTACGTGACCACAGATCTTATCAGCGTTGAGCTGTTCATTGGAGCCCTTTAGAACAGGGGACAAGATTTCATTGACTGTATCAATGGTGATCTTTTTATTGGAACCCTTTGTGCAAGCTGACAACCTGATGATGGCGCCTTCAAGTTCACGAACGGAAGAAGCAAGTCTTTTAGACATATGCTCAACCACATCATGCGGAAGCTCTAGCCCACATTTGTTGGCCTTTTGTCCAATGATAGCTTTTCGCATTTCCCCATCAGGTGGGCGAATATCTGCGATTAATCCCCAGGACAAACGAGTCTGCAGTCTTTCTTCTAGTCCCTCTATTTCATGTGGATACTTGTCTGAAGTAACTACAATTTGTTTGTGAGCTTGATGAAGACAATTAAATGTATGAAAAAACTCGTCTTGACTCGCATCTTTTCCAGCTAGAAATTGAATGTCATCAACTAAAAGAATGTCGCAATCGGTTCGAAATTTTCTTCTGAATGCATCAAATTTTTTCTCTCGAATAGATGAAATGTATGCATTTACCCATTGCTCGGCCGTCATATAAAGCACTTTTGCAGAAGGCGTATTAGAAAGAACATGCAAGCCGATGGCTTGAAGCAAGTGCGTTTTGCCAATGCCAACTGGCCCAAACAAAAATAAGGGGCTGTATTGTGCGCCTGGTTGTTCTGCGACGGCTTTGCAGGCGGTGTAGCCCATTGTGTTGGGTGTGCCCATGATAAAGGTATCAAAGGTATTTGCCGGATTGAGCCTGGCAGATTCAAACACAATAGGAGCGTTTAGTCCGATTGGGGTCTGTGAAGGAGCCTTCAATGGACTAATGGTTTCCGTTGGGAAGATAGCTCGAGTTGGTGTTAGCGCTAGTGGGGGACTGGGCTCTTGTTGGCTGGCGTTATTTGGGTGCGGAAACTCGTTAGCTAGCTGAAGTTTAAGATGCATTGGCTTGCCAAAGCTATGGCTTAAAGCAGTTTCGATATCATCTACATAGTGATTACGAACCCAATCCAAGTGGAAAGAAGAAGGCGCACCGACGGTGATGGCACCGCCACCACAGGAAATAAAAGATAGCGGCTCGAAAAAACCCTGCCATGCAAATAGGCTTAACTGGCGCCTTAAGGATGTTAAGGCTTCAGTAAAAAGCTCTGCCGGCTGGGTTTCAAATTCTCTGATCGCTACCATTAGTCTTCATGGATGTATCAACACCTTGGCAACTTAGGCAAGCCGAGAATTTCGAATTTGGGTCAAACCCTTAAATATTAAGATGAAAAATTAATTTTTTCTGAATTTGTTCAAAGGGGCCTTGAAGATCAAATTAGGTTCTAGATCTCTTAGGGTTAGATCAACTTAAATGCAAGCTCCAAGGCTTGATCCGCATTGAGTCTAGGATCGCAAAGAGTTTGATAAAAACCCCGGCTTAAGTGCTCTTCCTCGATAGCTTGATCACTTCCAATGCACTCGACGACGTTGCTACCGGTCATCTCAAAGTGAACACCGCCAGCATAAGTGCCCTCGTTCTTGTGGATCGCAAGGAATTGTTGAGCTTCGTCGAGTATGTCCTGAAAATGGCGTGTTTTGTAACCATTTGAGGCAGTGTGGGTATTTCCATGCATGGGATCACAGCACCAGACCACATGGCGTCCCTCAGCGCTGACTTTTTGGATCAAAGGGGGAAGATACTCTGCAATTTTTTGATGCCCAAATCGTGTGATCAGCGTGAGACGCCCATGCTCATTTTTTGGATTGAGGACGTCAATTAGCTTAATGAGATCATCAGGTGTGAGAGAAGAACTACATTTGATCCCTATTGGATTACAAATTCCTCTTGCGAACTCGACGTGGGCACTGTCCAGTTGTCTTGTGCGGTCACCGATCCATAGATAATGAGCTGAACAATCATACCAATGAGGTGACTCAGAATGCGTATCGAGTTTTGTTAAGGCTTCTTCATAAGGCAAAAGAAGCGCTTCATGGGAGGTGTAGAATTCAATACCCCTGAGTTGGCTGTGTTTGGTATCATCAATCCCCATGGCTTTCATAAAACTAAGAGATTCTTGAACTCTCTCAGTGATATGCTTATATCTTTTTGTTCGTGAGTTCTGCTCAGCAAAGTCAAGGTTCCATCGCTGTACCTGCCCTAGATTCGCAAAACCGCCTCGAGCAAGTGCTCGCAGAGTATTCAGCGTTGCAGCTGAGTGGAAATAGGCTCGCTCCATTCGTTTGGGGTTAGGTTGACGTATTTTTTCTGAAAATTCGTAGCCGTTGATAATATCGCCACGGTATGAGGGGAGTGTAACGTTTCCTTTCGTCTCAGTTTGGCTCGAACGCGGCTTGGCAAATTGTCCGGCTGTTCGCCCGAGTTTAACCACATATTTTTTAAGAGCAAAGGTTAAAACAACAGACATCTGAAGCAGGATTCTAAAGTTATTTTGAACAGTTTGTGTGTTTAAATCTGAGAAACTTTCAGCGCAATCACCGCCATGAAGCAAAAAAGCATCACCTTGTGAAACCCGGATAAGCTTTTTCTTTAGTTGGTCAACCTCTCCTATAAAGACTAAAGGAGGATAACTGGCGATCTTTTTTTGGACACGCTCCAAGTGTTCCATATCTGGGTAGGATGGAATCTGTGAAATCCGTTTTGATTTCCAGCTGTCTGGTTTCCAAGTCATGATAAAGCCCCCCGAAGTGTCTCAAAAAAAGCAGGATATGAAATCTGGACACATGAGCTATTGTCCAGAGTTGTATTGTTGGGTTTGTGAGTGAGTAAACCAGCGATAGTAAAAGCCATTGCTATCCGGTGATCATCATCTGTTTGAATTTTAGCTGCTTTTAACTTTGCTGGTCCTGGGATTCTAAAGCCATCATCAAAAAGCTCTAAATCAACACCCATGGCACCTAAATTATTGGCAATTGCTATCAGCCGATCACTCTCTTTCACTCTTAGTTCGCCAGCACCTCGAATTTGGCTGACGCCTTCAGCCTGGCTCATAGCAATTGCCAGAATTGGAATTTCATCAATTAGTCTTGGAACCTGTGCTTCATCGATGGATACAGCAGATAATTTTGAACTGCACGTTCGAATTTTACCAGCAGGCTCCGGCTCAGAGCTTGTCACTTCGATATCAATATTAGCTCCCATCTCTCTTAATACATCAATGAAACCAGTTCGGGTGGGATTTAGAGAAACATTTGGTATTAAAATATCAGAATTGGGTAAAAGACAGGCAGCGGTTACCCAAAAAGCAGCAGCTGAAGGATCTCCGGGGACTTCAAACTTACAAGGCTTTAGCATTTGCTTGCCAGAGAGCTCGATGGTGTCATTTGTTGTGCTGATTGATGCGCCAAATAATTCGAGCATGCGCTCAGTATGATCTCGGCTGTGGATCAGCCCGCTAAGTTTGGTAAATCCTTGGCAGCCTAGGGCAGCTAGCATGATAGCGGACTTAACTTGCGCGCTTGCCACGGGAACTTCGTAATTGATTGGCCCCAATAAGGAGCCGGATATTTCAATGGGAGCATAATTTGCATCCCGCAAGTTGATGTGAGCGCCCATTTTACGAAGCGGTGTAGCTACCCGGTTCATGGGCCTTGCTTGCAAAGACTCATCCCCAATTAGCATGCTGTTGAAATTCTGGGCTGCCAAAAGGCCCATAAAAAGCCGCATTGTTGTGCCGGAATTACTACAATCAATAGGGCTTTCAGGCGCTTCGAAAGAGTTTAAACCCTGACCATGTACGAGTACGTCTGAGCCACTTGTTTCAATTTGCACGCCAAGATTTTTAAGAGCTCTTTTTGTTGACTCGACGTCTTCTCCCACTTGAAGGTTGCTAATTTGAGTGGTGCCTTTAGCAAGGGCGCCTAAAATCAGGGCTCGGTGTGAGATAGATTTATCTCCAGGAACGTGAATGGTGCCAGTTAATCGAGTCATTTAGGTTCCTTTTCTAACACCACAAAACGTGTTTGATTATCGCCTTTGTTTGCGATTTTGGTTTGAAGCACTTTCAGTCCATATAGTTCGGCAGCTTCTTTTGAAGCAATAGCAGCCTGCATAGGGTTTTCTTCTTGAAGAAGTTTTTTGACTGCCAATGCTGTGTCTTCATAGTGATACGCTACGCAGTTTTGGAAGCTATCTAAAAATTCGCTGCATTGTTCAAGTGCCTGAGGATGAGAGTAAACTTGCTTTATATTAGAAAGCGTTGAGCCATTTAATCCAATCAAATGATGTTCAATCGAAACCCAGAGACTTCCTATTTCCCGTACGCTGGTACTCTTGACCAAATCTGGAACGTTTTCGATTGGGCCTGTAATCGTATTTTCTATAGGCAATATTGCATAGTTTGACTTGCCTGTTAGCAGAGCGTGAAGGGCTTGTTCAAAACTTAGGAACCCTTTGAGACTAATTTGAGAATTTGTATCAAAATATTTTTGAGCGGCCAACTCACTATAAGCTCCCGGTCCGCCCTGGTATGATACGATGCAAGATTTCATAGGAACAGATTAACCTTAATATCTGTTTTTTAAGCGTGACGCAATATGCACTGATTAGAAAAATAGCTACCGGTGGGATGGCAGAGGTTTTTTTGGCTCATGGTCCTAATAAAAAACCAGTAGTTCTAAAGAAGATTCTA
>JAESQZ010000087.1 GCA_016764955.1 Deltaproteobacteria bacterium
CCTATTTTGACTTTGACCGACATGGAAAATCGTTATCTCAAAGTCTCGCTCGAACAAACTGGCGCTCTCAAAGTGAAACATGGTTTAAAAGCGCGCATTAACTTTGAAGGTTTGCGCAATCAGACTTTTAATGGCGAAGTGGTTTCGGTTTACTCCAACAAAGACAGGCTCTTACTTAGAATCCAATTCGATAGCCTCCCCACAAATATTTTGCCTGGCATGAGTGCTGATGTTGCTGTGGTTATTGGCGAAATTCAAGATGTTTTATTGATTCCAGTATCAGCCATATCGGTTGGCGAAGTAACACTTAAAAGCGGCAAAAAAATCCAGATTCAAATTGGCGTCGCAGATGGTGCCATGGCGCAACTTACTTCCAGTAATCTGAAAGAGGGAGACGAGGTTATCTTAAATGCTTCCTCTAGCCATTAGGCACTTATTATCTCGAAAGCGCCAGACTTTCTTGACCCTTTTGGGCGTCCTCTTGGGAAGCATGTCTTATGTCGTAATTTCAGGCATGTTTATTGGTTTTCAGGATTTCTTGCTTGAGCAGCTGATTAATAACGACGCTCATATTCATATTAAGCCTAAAGAAGAATACATAACGCCACATAGCCTCGATAAAGATTTTTTCGGCAGCGATTTCGCCTATATTTTCTGGGATCCGCCGCCTTCTGGCCAAAGCAGCAATACTTATATTGAAGACCCAAGCCAATGGTATAAACGCCTAGAGGCAAACCCAGAAGTCGAAGCATTTTCGCCCATGCTATCGAAGCCGATTTTGATTCGAATGTCTAAAAATGTCTTCAATGCGACTTTGATTGGCTGCGACCCTGAGCAGCAAGCACGCGTCAATACGATTGGCGATTCAATGGTCAAGGGCAAATTCACTGACCTAAGCTTTGGGGGCAATCGTATTATTATTGGCGTTGGCATGGAAAAGAAGTTGGGTGCACGACTTAATCAAACCATTCATGTTTCCAACCCAGAAGGAACCGAAACGCCTTTTAAGATTGCCGGTGTCTTTAAAACAGGCTTGAAGCCCGTGGATGATTATCGCGTGTACACGATGCTGGCTGATGCCCAGCAAGCAACTGGTGCTAAAAATGAACTTAACGATATCGCTGTTAGAATCAAAAACTACACCAAAGCAGGTGCTCTTGCTCAAACCTGGGACATGATTGCCGCTGAAAAAGTCGAAAGCTGGGATCAAATCAACGAAAACTTCTTAGACGTCTTCAAAATCCAAAATGCCATTAAGTATCTCATGATCTCTGTTCTCTTAGTTGTTGCGTCATTTGGGATTTATAACGTCTTGAGTATGACCGTGAATCAAAAGCGCCAAGAAATAGCTATTTTGCGCAGCATGGGCTTTAGGCCACTTGATATTTTATGGCTTTTCTTTCTGCAGGGTTTAATCCTAGGCATCGCGGGCGGGCTTTTGGGAATTATCTTAGGCTATTTTGCAGCACGCTATATTTCAACCATTCCATTTGGCGGAGGCCCTTTTGGGGGAACCGGCTACTTGCTCATGTCTTTGAACCCTTGGATTTACTTCCAAGCCATGTGTCTAGCGCTTTTATCTTCGTGTTCTGCTGGTTTCTTCCCCGCTCGTGCCGCTGGCAAAATGAGCCCCATCGAGATTATCCGCAATGCCACTTAAAGCATCCCGCCTCACAAAGCGTTTCGGAACTGAACCAAAGCCCATTTTGGATGATCTTTCGTTTGAGATTCAAGACGGCGAGTTTGTTTCGCTAACCGGAAAATCTGGTTCAGGCAAAAGCTCTCTTTTATATCTCATCAGCAGCCTCGATAAACCAAGCTCCGGGCAGATTTGGATCGATGGCTTAGAAATAAGTGCTCTAGCCGATCACGATTTGCACGAGCTTAGAAATCAAAAAATAGGCTTTATTTTTCAGTTTCATTATCTGCTCCCAGAGCTAACGGTGCTCGAAAATATTTTAATGCCTGCTGTCAAAACTAAGCAACAAAAAACCAAGAGAGCTTACGCACAAGAAATACTTGAGCACTTTGGGCTTGGTGATAAACAAAACCGCTTACCCTCGCAACTCTCCGGTGGTGAGCAGCAACGTGTCGCGATTGCACGTGCACTCATCATGAACCCGCGCTATTTATTCGCTGACGAGCCAACTGGCAGCTTAGATTCTGTCAATGGTGAAAAAGTCATGCAAATTCTCAAAGATATTAACTCTCAACAAAAAATGACTCTTATATTGGTGACCCATGACCCAGATTTTGCGTCCTATGCTGATCGTCAGATCCATCTGGCTGACGGTCGTATTGTTTAGTCTTCCGCTTAGCTCGAAGACTATTTCTTTAGATGAAGCCATCTCGATGGGCAAAGGCCAAGCTTTAGACAGCAAGCTTTTGCCCGAGCGCTTAAATCAAATTAACGCGCAGTTTGACCAAGCGTTGTCAGCTTACCTGCCAAGACTCAAAGCAGAAGCTGTAGGGACTTTTAACTTTCCAACGATTTCTTTCCCAAGTCAGTCTGGTCCAACCATTCAGATCCAACCTGCAGAAGTTTTAGATGCAAAGCTAAGTCTTCAGCAGCCTCTTATCAACATGGAATCTATTTCACTCATAAATAGCGCTGTATTGCAGCGTAAAATCACCAAAGCCTCTACTCAAAACACTGAGCGCAACGTCGAACTTAGGGTGATTCAGGCCTACTTGAGCACCTTAAATGCCCAAGCTCAAATTCAAATGCAACAAAACAGGTTGTCTCGGGCTCTCAAACAAAACAAATGGCTACTGGGCAGGCAAAAATCCGGCCAAGCGCGCTCAACTGATTTGGCTCGTATGTCTGCTGAGGTTGACCTCGCCCACATGCAGCTCACCCAAGCTGAAGACAGCTACTCAGCCGCAGTCACCATACTAGGCTTACTAATTGGCGAGCGCGATAATTTCGACTTGCAAGAAAACACAAAGTTACCAGCTATAAGCTGCAAGAGACCCGATCTAAAAGCACAAAAATTAACCGTCAAATTTGCCAAGAACCAACTGAACGCAACCAGATGGTCTTTTTGGCCTGAAATCAATCTTTCACTGCAAGGCATCTACACCACTAATACAGCTGGCTTTGTCAATCAGCCTTTACGCGGCGCTGTTTTATTGCAAGCCAGCTGGACTATTTTTGATGGCTACTTTCGATTTGGGCAGCTCAAAGAAAAA
>JAESQZ010000088.1 GCA_016764955.1 Deltaproteobacteria bacterium
ATATTGGGCTTCAAATCAATGTGTTTATAGTACACGCCAGTATCAATAATCCCCAAGACTACTTTCCTGTCACCCTTGCTATACTCCCAAGACTCGGTTCCATTAATATCAGCATCGATTTTGCCTTCTTTGCTCTTTCCTACTTTTTGGCCTTCATTATGCAAAGCCCACTGCTTGTCATAGTTACTAAGCTCTGGCTTTTTATCGCCATCTTTATCATTATCTTTATCGTCATCTTTATCATCATCTTTGCTTTCAATTGGATTGATTTGGATAAAGAAGTCTGGTTCTGCATAAAGGACATTTGGGTCCTTCTTAAATAGCTTTACGGCTTGTTCCGCGGAAATGTCTTTTGGCAATTCAATCACTTCCGAATTAAAGTGGTCTAATTTATTATTAGTCTTAATGCCAAGGCTCTGATACATCGTACCAGAGGCAAAGGAGTTCACTCCTTCTTTAAAACGAATAATTAAACGCTGATTAGATTCACTGTATGATGATAGACTTAAGAGAAACGTTACTAGAAACAACAAACGCATTCATACCCCCAAGGTAATTGTCACCCCATTGTGACATGTTGTCTCTTGTTGATACCTGCAAATTGGAGTTAAATTCAACTCTTTTTTCAAATCTTTTTAATTATTATTAATGAGATATCTTCTGTTAAACAAACCGGTCTATCCACATGTCAAAACTATACACAGCTGGACCGCGGGGCTAAGGTAATTGTCACCCCATTGTGACATGCGCTATTCAATTCATATCTTAAAATGGAATCTAATTTCAAATATTTTCGAAGAAATCGGTTGATTAACTGATGTTTTTCACATCATTGATACACATCAACAAGCGATCAAACCCCAGTGCAATGCCAGCTGCAGGCGGCATTTTTGCCAAGTCGCTTAAGAAATCCTCGTCGATCTCACCTGGATCTTTTCCAAGCTTTTGCCTAATCTTTTTTTCTACATCGAAGCGCTTTCGTTGCTCAACTGGATCCGTTAACTCTAAAAATGCATTTGCGAGTTCTATCCCTTGATAATAAATCTCGAATCGCTCGGCAAAACAAGTGTCATCTTTACAAATTTGAGCAAGCGCCGCCATATCAAGAGGCCAGCGTGTCACCACTGTTGGAACTTCTTGGCCAATTTTAGGCTCAATCGCTATCAGCATGACTTGGTGAAAAGCGTCCGAGAAGTCGGCTTGATCTCTAAGCGCAAAGCCAGCTTTCAACACACGTTCAACCAAATCACCCTGCTTAATTGCCTCCCGTAAATCAATTTGAGCAATTCCAAGCCATAACTCTTGCATGGTTTTTACTTCAAAAGGCCTTGCAAAGCGTTTTGGATCTAAACGCTTAAATAGCGCTTCACAGTCTTTAATTAAATCACTTAGCGAAGCGCCTGCTCGATACCACTCTAAAAGCGTGAACTCTTTAGAATGCAGCGGCCCTTCGGGATCATCTCGAAAAACAGCCCCAAGTTCGTAGATTTTCTCTAAGCCATGTGCCAATAAGCGCTTATGATAAAGCTCTGGGCTTGTTCGCAATTGCCCGAAACCAGGCACTGGAATAGGATCAATATAAGCCTCTACTGCATTGGCTTTGATTAAAACTGGCGAATCGATTTCGATAAAGCCTTGGGTATCGAAATATTCACGGATGATTTTTGGCTTGATGACGCCTTTTAGACTCAAGAAACCTCAATGTTCTTCAGCTCTTCCAAAAGTGGCTTAATATGGTCCGCATAGCGGCTTGCCAACTTAGACGGCAAAGGGTCACCTGCCGGAAAGCGCTGTCGTCCCGGATCCACATATCGTTTGTGATGCATCATTCCAAAATGCAAATGCGGCCCCGTACTTCTGCCTGTAGAACCCACATAGCCAATAATCTGTTTTTGCTTTACATGCACACCTGGCCTGATCCCTGACGCAATTTTATGAGCATGAAAATATTCAGTAATATAACCGCTACGATGTTGAATACGAACCATCCGGCCTGCTGTCGGGCTATAGCGCGCCTCTAAAACAACTCCATCTGCGATGCTCCAAAACGGCGTTCCTCTCGAAGCACCGTAATCAACACCATTGTGCTTTGTTCGCCTTTTGAGAACAGGGTGAAAGCGCTGCCCATAACGTGAGGTAATCCGCGCTAAAGAGACTGGGCTTTTTAAAAAGCCACCCTCTAACGACTGGCCTTCTTCATCATAAAAACCTCTTACCCGATGCTCATCTGCTTCAAATCGAAAGCCTCTAAATATTCGGCCAGAATTGCTATATTCAGCTGCTATCACACGCCCAAAACCCACACATCTTCCCTGAGCATACTTGGCTTCTACAATCATCTTGAACTCATCACCAGGCTGAGCTTCACGATAAAAGTCTACCTTCCAACCAAAAAGATCCGAAAAACGGTTAACTAAAGCCGGATCTCCACCTGCCAACATAATTCCTTCGTAAAGACTTGAAGAAACCCTGCCACTTAAAACCATCCGCTCTTGAGTTACTGGGATTTCGATCCGGTTAACCCACCACTCATTTTGCTCATCACGCAAAAGCTGGTAGCGAACAGGCAAATCATCTGCTTCCTGACGAACCAACTCAAACAAAGTAATTGGCGGAGTTGATTGGGCGTAACGCAAATTCTTTTCTAAAACCAAGCCATCTCCAGCTTGAATGGCTTTAAAATCAACCATTCTCCCTAAAACTTGCGTAATTTCAGCTATTTCCTGAGGACTCAAATCTTGACGTCTTAAGGCCTCATACAAAGTCTCCTGCGGCCGGATACGATCCGTTATCCGAACCACCAGGGGCGCCTCTCCTGAAATTTCAGCCTGAGCCTCTTCTTTCAGCCCTCGACCCTCCCTGGCCACGAGGTAAATTCCAAGAGCTAAAGAAGATACAAACAATGCGAGGCCTAAGGGTGTAAATAAGCGATTTTTCTTCACAAAACTTCCCTCAAGTTAGCCTCACATTATGTATGATTTTTCTATTTATGCAAGGAGGGACTGCAGCTTTAAAGCAAGACCCATATCGCCTTTCACTTTAATTTTCCCCTGCATAAACGCCATGGTAGGGTTCATTTTCCCTGAAGCAATTGAAACCCAGTCTTCACCTTTGGCAATACTGATAACACATTGAGCTTCCTGATCCCCCTGGGTAACCCAGTCGGATTTCTTTGTTAAGTCCACATGCCACTTACCACCACCTTCACCGCCAATATCAAACAGGTAGCTTGCGTTTATCTTTTGCGCCTTCTCTGGGGTTAGGCGTTGTTGCATCTCATCAAAAACTTGTGACACCATCGACATGTGTAACCTCCGTAGCAGGATTTCTTATCACGAATGCGGGGATTGCTCAAGTTTTGTAAAGATGGCACAAAGCCTTCTATGCGCCGCTATACTCTAATCATCACTCTGCTTTTAGCAGGATGCCACCCAAAAGCGCCTTTACCTGCTTTCAAGATCCCCGCCGAGAAAATCCTTGAACGCGTAGAAGAAGCCTCGCAAGAGAACATTCAGCTATTCGGACGCTTCAAAATTCGATCAACCGGGGTCAAAAAGCTCTTTGGCAGTGTAGACATGGATATGATTGCCCGCTTTCCTCATAAGCTTTACCTATCCATTGATTCATTCTTTGGGCAACCTGGCAGAGTCGTCACTTATGATGGCGAAAATATCTATGGAATGAGCGAAGCGGAGCTTCAAGATATTACCTACCTGCCAGTAGAGCCCTCTGAATTTATTGATCTCGTCTTAAGGCGATTCACGTACCGCCCAGGAGAAGTTGCCAACCTAACTGTTCATGGCACCAACATACTCGTCACTTACCATTCTGGTGATCAAGCTTCGATCAAGGTTGATCCAAAAACTTTTAAGATATTAAAGCGAGAGCGACGAAACGCACGAGGCGAGCTTGTTTACTGGATGTCATACCCCAATTTCCCGAAACGCTATGGTTTTGAAGTACTCCATGATAATGAACTAAGAAGCATGACTTTAAGCAGTAAGGATGCCCAGCTCAACGAAGGGACTTTTAATGAACAGCTGTTTAATCGATAACTTGAGCGTTGAATTTAAAACCGACAACGGCATTATACGTGCCATAGATGGTGTTAGTTTCGCGATTCCAAAAGGCAAAACAGTTGGCCTTGTCGGTGAGTCAGGATGCGGCAAAAGCGTCACCGCTTTAAGCATCATGCGCCTCATTAAAAGCCCTCCAGGCCACTATGCAGACGGCCGTATTATTTATGGCGACGAAGATTTATTAACCTTGCCAGAGTCTAATATGAGACATCTCAGAGGCAACCGAATCTCCATGATCTTTCAAGAGCCCATGACCTCGCTCAACCCGGTTTTCACCGTTGGAAACCAAATAGCAGAGTCCATTTGTCTCCATCAAAATGTGAAGAGAAAAGAAGGCCTCGAGCGAGCCATTCACATGTTAGACCTAGTCGGCATCCCCTCTTCCCGTGAACGCGCGAAATCTTACCCCCACGAGCTTTCTGGTGGAATGCGACAACGTGTCATGATCGCCATGGCACTCGCCTGTGATCCTGATCTGCTTATTGCAGATGAGCCCACCACAGCTTTAGATGTCACCATTCAAGCCCAGATCATGGAACTCATGCAAAAACTCCAAGATGAAATTGGCATGAGCATTTTGTTGATCACTCACGATCTAGGCGTCGTTGCTGGAACCTGCAGCGAAGTAGTCGTCATGTATGCTGGCCGCGTCGTTGAAAAGGCAGACGTTCATACAATCTTCAACGCTCCTAAACACCCATACACCGTTGGGCTCTTAAATTCTATGCCGGGGGTTAAACACAAGGAAAAGCGTCTCAAAACAATTCCAGGCCTAGTACCCGATCTATTACACCTGCCACAAGGCTGTCGTTTCCAGGATCGCTGTGATCACGTGATTAACAAATGCAGACAAATAGAGCCTGAATTAACAGAACAAGCGCCGGAACATTGGGCTCGATGCTATAACCCCTATTAGGAGTGTCATGCTAAGCCTAAATGACTTAAAAATGCATTTCAAAAGCCGCCACCACATTGTGAAGGCGGTGGATGGGGTCAGCTTCGATATCGCAGAGGGTGAAACCTTAGGCCTTGTCGGTGAGAGCGGCTGTGGAAAATCAACGCTCGGCCGCTGCATCCTGCGTTTATATGAGCCCACTGCAGGCAAGATCGAATTTGAAGGCCGAGACATCACCCATCTTAAATCCCGCCAGCTAAATCCTATCCGGCGGCGTATGCAGATTATTTTTCAAGACCCATATGCATCGTTGAATCCGAGAATGTCTATTGACAATATCATCAAAGAAGCCTTGCAAATCCATGGGCTTTTTCCCAATAAAAAAGAACGCGAAGAGCGCGTTGCCGAGCTAATTTCTTTAGTGGGCCTTAGGCCAGAGGTTCTCTCGCGCTACCCACACGAGTTCTCGGGCGGGCAACGTCAACGCATCGGCATCGCCAGAGTTTTAGCTATAGAACCACGATTTATTGTCTGCGATGAGCCAGTCTCTGCTTTAGACGTTTCGATTCAGGCGCAAATAGTCAACTTGCTTCAAGATTTACAAGAAAAGCTCAAGCTTACTTATCTATTTATTGCGCATGATTTGATGATCGTGAAGCATATCTCAACTCGAATTGCCGTCATGTATTTGGGCAATCTCGCTGAAATCGGGCCGTCAAATCAAATCTACGAAGATCCCAAGCACCCATATACGCAAGCTTTGCTGAGCGCCGTTCCAGTGCCAGACCCAGGTGCTAAAAAACAACGCATTAAACTCACCGGTGAACTGCCTAGTCCGTTAAATCCACCAGCAGGCTGCAAATTTCACACACGCTGCCCATACGTCATGCCACACTGCAAAACCATCGTGCCGCCACTTATTCAGCTTGGCAAAGACCGCAAAGTGGCTTGTCATTTGTATCCGTGACCCGTCATTGCGAGTGTCCCACCTTCAGGTGGTGGGACACTCGCAATGACGATATCTACTCGCTAGCCCCACCCAGGCCAGGCATATGAGGTGCCCCACCTAGATTTGCAGCCGCAGCTGCTGCATTCGCATTCGCCGTGGAAGCATTGGAAGCTCTAGCACTGGCACCTCCACCCGCATCTGCTACTTGAGCCTGCTCGCGCGCCTGGTTTCTAAGCGCAGTTAATGGCGTATGCATCTCTCGAATCCTATGTATTTCACTAACCATATGAGTCATATTTTGCTCTCTCATATTGTCGATAAAATGATTAGCTCTATCAATTTCCCAGCCCATCAAGGTTCCTAATCCATCATCACTCAGGCGAGCGACAAGCTCAGGTTCCTCCTGGTGCAGCGATTGCAGTAACGCCAAAACAGACGGCAAGCGTAATATGGCCCTATTTTCATTGTCTAAAGCCTCTCTGGTATTTGTAATAAAAAGGAAGGCAAGGATCATCAGTGTGGTGGTCTCTGTCCCAGTATTTACAAGTTCAAACCGCCCTAGCTCCCCCAACAACCTTCGCATAATTAGGAGGACAGCTTGGTTAGGAATTAGACCACCTGAAAACGTAACAATATGTATCCCCGGCTGGTTCATGCTCGTGCCTGGAGCAACAATAAATAATCTGTCGTTTATAACCAATGCTCGCGACGGCTCTCCAGGATCAGCTAGTAAGCCAGAACAAGCACACACCAACACGGCGATATATCGAAAACAAGTCATGCCTGAATAACGCCTTGGAACTCAATTTTGTTCCTTTAACGAAACTTCACAATCTTAATATCTGTTTGTGCAAAATCATTGCCCACGCATAAAATAGGCAAGCCAAGCTGTTTGGCCAGCGCATAGGCTCCTGTATCACCTAAATTAAGTTTCGCTGGATGACGACTTTCACCAAACTGCATCCAAGCTTGTTGAACTAACTCAACCTGCTCGACACTTAAGTCCATCATCGTTAAATCCATTTTTCGCAATAAAGATTCTAATGCTAAATACCCGGCTTCTCCCTTTTGGGCAGAAGCTACCAATGAAGCCTCTAAAAGAGAGAGCGTGCTCATGTATTTTTTAGCCGCCAACATAATGCATTTTGACAATTCATCTGAGCCTGACTCTCCATTCAGAATCGCAATCACCGCTGAAGTATCCACCACAAATTCTGAAGTCATAATAAGCCTTGCTTATCATAGCCAATGATTTCTTCCGGGCTTCTTTCATCAGTGGTCGGGAGGCTTTGATAATATTTTGATATTGCCTGAAGCGAAGCGATTTTGGATTCAATTGCATTAACAGCATGCAACCGCTCCAAACGGTCTCTAAGAGCCTTGGTTACAGCTGCAGTAATACTTTCACCCGTTTCTTTCATCAACTGCCGGGCTAAAAGATCCGCCTCTTTGCTCTTAATGCTTAAAACCATACTTACTCCACCTGGCTTAATTATACCAAAATAGGCAGAAAAATCAATTTTGGAACCTTATGGAAAAATTTCAACTTAATTTCAATAAGTTACAAACTTCTAACCACTCACCCCACCCAGGCCAGAAGCATAGAGATGCGTAATTTTACTTTTAGTGGAAATGATTGGGCGCAATCCCAAAAAGTAGGCGTTGACTGATGAACGAAAAACGTGGTTTGGAGGCCATCAGATTGGCTTATTTTTTTCCGCAAAGCGGATGCCCTAATAAAGCCCCGTGGTGGAGCATAGCGGAACCCGGGGAAATGGGAGAGCCACCCACCCCATTTTGTATCCCAGTGCCGAAGGCCCGGCTGAGCAATTAGTGCGGTGGAACTGGCAGAGGTGCGCGGCGGGTACGCTAACCTGGCTCCAGGTGAAATGATTACTTGCTAGCCCTATGCGGCCGGTAGGCTGGGCGGGTCCTTAGGATATAATCAATTCGATCGGCTGGTGGCTCTTTGGGGTAAGAAACACCAAATAACGTCGAGTCTGGGTTGTTGATTCGGGCGCCATTGGGCTCGCCGGTTTCGCGCTCTTGAATCAGGTATAAGTTGTCGAACATGAGGCGCCAAAATTTATTTTGGTGATTAATATGGCGTATTTTGTGAGTCGCTTCTGGGAAGTGTTTTTCCCAATCAAAACTTTCGGGAAAATTATAGCGAAAGATATTTCGGCAGTTGTCGAGGTGGAATTTGGCCTGGGGGCAGAGCTCGAAGGAGCGGACGTCAT
>JAESQZ010000089.1 GCA_016764955.1 Deltaproteobacteria bacterium
CTCCTATGTCCAGGCTGCCAACTCTTTAGACACCTGCGGTGCCTTGGGTGCCAAAGCCCGCAGGGCGATCAGTGGGGTAGCCTGGGTTGCAGCGAGCCCTAGCTCGCAAGGCCCAGGTTAAAATGGGCCACCCCTCTACCCTCCACCCCCGTCAGGTGAGCTCTGAAAGAGCGACAGCATTAAGTCCATAAATATTTTTCATCAAATGAAATTTTAGAAGCTCTGAAAAATTGGATGAGCTCTTCTTTAAATCCTGACTTCTGATGATGTTTTTGTTGTTCCTGAATGTATTTTTTAACACGAGGCACTTGTGATTCACTTACTGAAAATGCTCCATAACCTGTTTGCCAAGCAAAATAGTTGAGTGATTCCTTTTTGGTTTTAAGCCATTTGGAAGTAGAGCTTTTTAGAACTTCAACCAATTTGGCAAGGGTGGTTGTTTTAGGAAGCGTCAATAAAATATGAATATGATCTTCCACGCCCCCAATTTCAAAAATTTCAGAACCATTTCGCTTGGCAATGGCTGATATATATCGATAGAAATCTGGCCGAATATCAGCCTCAAGTAGTGGTAGGCGCAACTTCGTGCTGAATATTAAGTGAATTTTTATCGAAGCTAGGGATTGAGACATGGTGTTAGATATATTTTTACACATTGAATTTTGGCTTGTGTGTTCTGCCGCTCTTTCAGAGCTCTATGGTGTGGGGGTGCAACCATTCCTGGGCCTTGCGAGCCAAGGCTCGCTGCAACCCAGGCTACCACACTGATCGCCCTGCGGGCTTTTGGAACCGCCCAAGGCACCGTAGGTGTCTTAAGAGTTGGCAGCCTGGACATAGGAGGGCCGTAGGCACGACGCTGGTCCAGGTGAATGAGGGCATTTCCCCGAAACGCGTCGGCAACGTGGTGTGGGTGGCCCATTTTAACCTGGGCCTTGCGAGCTAGGGCTCGCTGCAACCCAGGCTACCCCACTGATCGCCCTGCGGGCTTTGGCGCCCAAGGCACCGCAGGTGTCTAAAGAGTTGGCAGCCTGGACATAGGAGGGCCGTAGGCACGACGCTGGTCCAGGTGAAGGGGGCCGCACGCGATGGGTCCAGGTTAAGAGCTGGCAATCTGCCTCTTAGAAACCACCAGGTGTGACAAGTCGAAATCCCAATTTTCTAGTTTGTTAATAATGTTGTCGTAGATTTTTGAATCCAAAACAGGCATACGACTTAAGATCCATAAAAAATCTCGGTTTGGCTCGCTAATAACAGCCCACTTGTATTGGGGATCAATGTCGATGATCCAATAGTCTTCTTTTCCGATGCCAGACCATTTTAGCCAATCGGGTGCAAACTCAACTTTCATCTTTGCGTTGTTTGTTTTATCGACAATTTTAACTTCACCATGTGCTGAACGTTTGTGACCGTTTTCTTTGATGCAACGATTGGTAATATTAATTTTGCCATCTTTTTTGAGTGTGTACTCAGAAGTAATTTGAATACAGCTGCGTTCAAAAGAATGTGGGAGCCTGGCAACCTCATGCCAAAGACCCATGAATTTTTGGAGGTCGACTTTGGTTTGTGCCATGAGTGGTGAAGGCTTTTGTGCTGTGCTTGGGAAGTGCCAGAGTAGCAAGGTGAATAGAATTGAGATTTGGATTCTCGTCATTAATTAGTTATTAGTCGAAAATAGAAAAATTGGTCTCAGGCGTTTGTCGTATTTTTAGAGTCTAAATTGCCAGGCTTCGACAGTGTTCTCCATTAACATAGCCAATGTCATGGGGCCGACGCCACCAGGGACGGGGGTGATGGCTTTGACTTTGTCAAGCAGGGCTTCGGTGTTTGCATCGCCGACGATTTTGCCATTGGGCAGTCGCGTGATGCCAATATCAATGATGACGCTGTTTTCTTTCACAAAATCTGGCTGGATCAAGTGTGCTGAACCAGTAGCTGTAATGATAACGTCTGCTTCGCGAGTATATTTTTTTAAATCAATTGTTTTTTTATGACAAACTGTCACAGTGGCTTCTAGATTGGTGAGCAGGTGAGCCATGGGTTTGCCTACAATGTTGCTGTGCCCAACAACAACAACGTTGGCTCCTGCTAAGCTAACGCCAGATTTTTCGAGCAATATCAAACACCCTTTGGGGGTGCAGGGGATAAAACGGGGTTTGCCAATAGACAAAAGGCCTACGTTTTCAGGGTGAAAGCCATCGATGTCTTTAAAAGGGTCCACGGCTTGCAAAATTTTTTCGAGAGAAATGTGGGCTGGTAGCGGCAGCTGAATTAAAATTCCATCGACGTTTTCATGATCGTTCATAGAATTGATGAGCTCAAGTAGTTTTGACTCTGAAATATCGGATTTTAGATCGTGATGAAAATTTTGAATGCCAATTTTATTGGCTTGCTTGATTTTATGACGAACATAGATTTGAGAAGAAAGATCATCACCGATCAAAATTGTACAAAGTCCAGGAGGACGATTGCCCTCTTGAACCGAAGAGGCAATTGTAGATTTTAAGCGCTCAAGAATGGGCTCTGCGAGCGCGCGCCCATCGATGAGTTTATTGGAATGCATATCAATAATTTAACATATACGTCAAATAAGGGAAGGTTTCCGGCTTCTGTTTGGTCTATAATTACAGAATGAGACCACTGGCAGCTAATTACATCCAGTCTTTAGATCCGTATATTCCAGGGAAGGCGATTCCTCATTTGATTAAGCTTGCATCAAATGAAAACCCCTTTGGCCCTTCGCCCAAAGTGATTGCAGCGGCTCAAAAGGCAGTGTTGGGGGCAAATCGTTATCCAACCTTGCACCGTGAAGCCCTCAAAGAAAAAATATGTGAGTTTCATGCGGAGCATCAACTACACCCAAGGCAGATTGCTTTGGGGAATGGCACCAGTGAGCTCATTACTTTATTGACCCGAACCTTGATGACTAGCCAGGATGCGCTTTTAAATTTTTGGCCTTCATTTGTGATGTATCGATTAACAGCGCAAGCACATGGGTGCGCAGAGATTACAGTGCCGTTAAAAGCCGATCTTAGCTATGACGTAGAGGCTTTGAGTGAAGTCTTTCAAAAGCCAGGTGCCGACAGAATTAAACTTTTATTTTTAGCAAACCCCAACAATCCGACTGGCGTTTATTTAAACTCCAAAGATTTTGAAGCGTTGCTAAGGCAGATTCCAGAAGATGTGGTGGTGGTTTTGGATGAAGCTTATACAAACTTTGTTCGAGCAAAAGACTACCCGAATGGCTTAAGTTGGCTTCAAAGACGCCCTCGAATGGTGGTCATGAGAACTTTTTCTAAAGCCTATGGGATGGCGGGATTTAGAATCGGATACGCCGTGTGTGACCCTGAAATTACTGATTTGTATCATCGTGTGCGGGATCCCTTTAATGTGAACCATATAGCTCAAGAGTCCGCCATGGCTGCTTTAGAGGATCAGGCCTATTTGGCACAAAGCACTGAAAAAACGCTGCAAGAGCGCGCTCGTTTGGAGGCAAAGCTGACAGAGCTTGGCTTTAGCTATACACCAAGCCAGTGCAATTTTGTTTTGGCCCATGTTGGGCAGGCAGAAAAATTATGCAAATATCTGTTTAATCAGGGAATTGTCGTGCGGCCTGTTGCTAACTATGGATTATCAAAGGACTTACGCATTACAGTGGGTACGCCAGAAGAAAATGATGCTCTATTTACAGCTTTGGAAAAGTTTGCCAGTATTTAAATCTTCATGAAGATGAAGCATATTTCTTATAGTCTTTGGACAGCAGCTTTCCTGCTATTTTCTTCATGTGCTACAACCAAAATTCATGATTCTGCTCAGCAGGCGCGTCCAAGTTTTGAAATGCATGAAATAGAAAGCATGGTTGATGTCGAAAAATGGATTGCACCAGGCGTTTTAGTGATTTTTGATCTAGACAATACGCTTTTTGAGTCTAAAGATACGATTGCCCATGCCAACTGGTTTCACGATATGCTCAAGAGGCACCCAGACGAGGAAAAGAAGATCTTACGTATGGCCTGGGATGCCATCAATGTAGCTGATTATGAACCTGTTGAAGAGATTACGCCTAATTTGATTCGTTCTTGGCAAGATAGAGGCATCGCCGTGATGGCATTGACTTCCAGAGATCTTGTGATTCAAGAGGCGACTTTAAGACAAGTTCGCCAGGTTGGCGTCGATTTTTCCAAGACCAGTCCTGCCCGAAAAAGAGAATCCAAATATTTGCATCAGGGAATTTTGTTTGCGAGTAGCAACTACCCCAAAGGCTATGCCCTTCAGAAGTATTTAGCAGAAAGCCATTTTCAGCCAACACGCATTATTTTGATCGATGATCTCAAGAAAAACTTGAAGAGTGTTGGTGAAGCTATGGGCGCAGTTGGCCTTTATTATCCGCTGGTCGATAATAAACGCCATTTAGAATGGGACGAGGCCAATGCTGAGCAGCTTTGGTTAGAGGGTAACTAGTATCATGCCAGCCTTCGCTGGTATGACAAATTCAGCGCTTCGATTTTATTTTCACCAACGGCACAGGCTTAGCTGCTGGCTTGATATATCTTCTCAGAATATCATAAGCTGCAAAGCCAACGATTAAGCCGCATAGTATTAACTCAAAATCCAAGTGCCCTCCCAGTTTGAAAAACCACAAAAGAGCTCATCCATGCTGTGCCGGTCATCACGACGAATTGCATAATCGGCCAACGCCAGGAGTTTGTCTCACGTCGCATCACGATAAAAGTACTGCTGCACTGCATGGCCAGCGCAAAAAAGACAAGCAGTGATAACGCAACCAGTGGCGAGTAGATCAAAGCCCAGTCAGCATCTAAGCCATAAATTACACCTAAAGTTGAAACCATCACTTCGCGTGCACTAAAACTGGCTAGTAGCCCGACACCTAGTTTCCAGTCAAATCCCAGCGGGGTAATCAGTGGTTCGATTAAGTGGCCTAAAATTCCAGCATAGCTATGTTCGATATCTGCTCCACGAGGAAAATTAAATAAAGCCCACATGATAACGCTCATGCTTAAGATAAGCGTGCCAGCTTGAGTGAGAAACGAGCTTAGTTGTCGCCATACATGTTGAAAAAGTGGGCGAGCTTGTGGGAATCGATAGCTTGGGAACTCTAAGATTAATTCGTCTTTGGCATCTTTGAAATAAAGCTGTTTGAGAATTAGTCCAAATATAAAAGCTGCGACAAGGCCCAAGAGATAAAGACCCAGCATAACAAGAGCACCTACCCAAGTTGAAAAGAAAGCCGCTGTTAAGAGTGCATAAAGTGGGAGCCTTGCGGAGCAAGACAAAAACGGCAGCGCCATCATTGCAATGAGTCGATGTGGTTTAGAGCGAATAATACGTGTTGATAAAATCGCCGGGATCGCACAAGCAAAACCAGAGAGCATAGGAACAAAGGCTCGCCCAGAAAGCCCAGCTTTGGACATGACTCGGTCGAGAAGAAAGTTAGCTCGCGCTAGATAGCCGCTTTCTTCTAAGATGCCTAAAAAGAAAAATAAAAGCGCTATGAGAGGCATAAAGGCAACCAGTGTGCCAATGCCTGCTAAGACTCCGTCGACTAATAAAGATGCCATTAAGGGGTACTCAGCAAGTAAGCTTTGCAATCTAAAACCCAAGCTTTGAAAGATGCTTTCAAGAAATCCCGCCATGGGCTTCCCTATTGCAAATAGGCTTAGAAATAGGACGCCAAAAATAGCAAAAAAGCTTAACAGCCCCCAAACAGGATGGAGAAGAAATTTATCGATGTTTAATTGCTGGACAGGTTCTTCAAAAATCACCGTCCGGAGCATTTCGTTGATTTGGTCGTAGCGTTGTTTTGGAGTTACAGATGAGGCTGTCATCCCGCACTTGATGCGGGATCCAGTGCTGGACCCCGCATCAAGTGCGGGGTGACATCCTGACACGCAGCTCTCAAACTCTGACTTTAGTTTATCAATACCCTCACCAGTCTTAGTCGATATTGGGATAATCGTCAGTGGTGATTCAGGGCACAGACGCTTAGCAAGTAGCGTATGATCGATGTGAATACCTTGTTTTTCAGCCAAGTCGATTTGAGTAAGAGCGATAAGCGGCCGATAGCCAGCATCGATTAACTCAGTTAGCAAATACAGATTACGCTTTAGCTGTGTTGCATCTAGAACGAATAGAATTTTGCCTGTGTTAATTTCTGCAAGCGTTATTCTTTCTTCAGCTGAGTAGGGGTCTAGGCTGTGTAATCCCGGCAGATCAACTAGTTCGACATTAGATTGGTTTTCAAGTTTACATCTTGATGCTTGTTTTTTGAAAGTAACGCCAGCATGATTGGCGACGAGTGTATGTTTGCCGGTTAAAGCTCGAAATAGAGAACTTTTGCCTGTATTGGGGTTACCAACGAGTAAAATACGCATTATTCATAAACCTGAAAGTAAGCTGCCTCTTCAGCCCGAATTCCAATATAAGTTCCGCAAATATGAAATAGAAGAGGGCTTCCAAAAGGCCCTTTTTCAATGAGTTTAATTGGGGCTCCATCAACGAATCCAATCTCTTGGAGACGCTTCAAATTTGGGTCTTTTAAGTCAGTTGTTCTGACTTTGAGTCGCCCTTTTTGACCTTTTGAAAGCTCACTGAGAATCATGTGAGTATGCGTCTAGCAGTTGTTAAAGTGCTGTGCAATGGGCGACATTGTCATGCCAGCGCAGGCCTTGTGATCAATCATGAGGCCTCCGCTGGGATGACAATTAATTTTAATATCGCCAATTTACCAATTGCTCTTTGGCAAGTTTGAGCATTTTAGACTCGAGCAAACGGCAGTTTTCTCGAGAAATGTTTAACCTAGCGCCAACTTCTTCTAGGCTTTCGGGAGACTCAGCTAATATGCGTCGCTCTAATATTGTTTGGAGGCGTGGATTATTAAGCTCCTCGATAACATTTTGAAGAATATTTTTGATAGCTTGCATTTTTTCAGCGCGTAGTAAGGTTTCTTCGGGATTTTCGTCATCGGAAGCTAATATGTCAGCGAGTGAGAATTCTTCGCCCTCGCTCCCGGTTCTTTCAAGGCTTACTTTGCGTGCTCTGGGTGCTTTCTTTTGTCCTTCTTCTTGTGGACTATGCGGGGCGATGGCAGAGGTGGATTCTTTGTCATAGTTTTGGATGAGTCTTTGAAGTTTGGAGCGAATCCAAAACACTGCATAGGTTGAAAATCGAATCTTTCGATCGGGCTGAAAGGTTTCAGTGGCGCGTATGAGTCCTAAAGTCCCTTCTTGTAGGCAATCGTCATACTTGATGCCAGGTCTAAGCATTTGGCCGACAATCATGTGTACCAACCCGAAGTTAGCCATGATCAAGGCGTTTCTGGCGTCCACATCTCCCCATATTTGGATTCTTCTAGCCAGTTCATACTCATCCTCTGTATTTAGCCGAGTTTCACTTATTTTTCCTGTGAATACTGGTTTGTCTGTACGTAAGTTGCCTGAGTCTACAAGACTTAATAAAAGCGCAGCATCAGCCAAATCTTTTTCGGGCTTTGAGTCTGAATCCATTGCCTCTGGTCCGGGCTTGTGTTTTCGATTAAGCATGTAAAAATACCTTTATGAATTTATTATATAATAATAGTAAATCAGGAGTCTACATACATGTGCCTTTCTGTAGAAGAAGGTGTTCTTATTGTGATTTTTACTTTGAAATTGGACGTTCTCGGGCTAATTTTGAGCGTTATATCCAGCAGGAGTGGGACTTTCGAAAGGATTCTTGGCCTTTTGAACCGCAAACACTTTACTTTGGTGGTGGAACGCCGAGTCTACTGGTCCCAGAACAGATAGGCGCTTTAATCCGCATACTGGCGCCAAATGCGCGAGAAATTACGCTTGAAGCGAACCCGGAAGACCTAAATCCTGAATACTTGAAACAAATCAGGCAATTAGGCGTAAATCGCTTAAGCCTGGGTATTCAGAGCTTTGAAGACCCAATCTTAACTTATCTAGGTCGCAATCATAGTTCCAAGCAAGCCAAAGAGTGTATTAGTCAGGCCCAAGAGGCTGGTTTTAAACGAATTTCAGTGGATATTATTGCTGGGGTGCCAGGTGAGAATTTAGAGCCTGGTTTTGAGTGGCTGCATGAGCAAAAAATCGGCCATATTAGTAGCTATTTATTAACTGTAGAGCCAAATACGCCCTTGGTGAAACTCATCCAAAAGAAAAGGCGCCAAGAGCCTCAGCATGACTTTCAAGCTGATGCCTACGGGCAGGTTCAAAACCAGCTTAAAATCTTAGGCTATGAGCAGTATGAAGTCTCAAGCTATGCGCTGCCTGGCCAAGAAAGCCAGCA
>JAESQZ010000090.1 GCA_016764955.1 Deltaproteobacteria bacterium
CCATTCTGTCTCTCATAACGATACCTTAAAATTCCAAACCTGCTTCGCGAACAGCAGTAGCCAAAGCAGCCACGCGTCCTCTGTAACGAAAACCATTACGATCAAAACGAGCCTTATTAACGCCCTTGTCTTTCAAACGTTGACCAAGCAAAGCGCCTACTTTGGCAGCCGCATCTACTTTCTTTTGACCTTGCAAATCAGCCTTCAGCTCTTTATCAACCGTGCTGGCAGTAGCCAAAGTTGCCCCTGTTGTATCATCAATAGCCCGCACATAGATGTGCCTGGCGCTCTTGAACACACTCAAACGGGGAGTTGCTGAATCACCATCGACCTTCTTACGCACGCGCATCTTACGACGCTCATGCAAAGCCGCCTTTAGATTCTTCTTTCTAATAAATTGAATAGTTGCTTTCATGACTACTTACCTGCTGACTTGCCTTCTTTACGCTTAATAACTTCATCAGCGTATTTAATACCTTTTCCACGATAGGGCTCAGGCGGTCTAAACGAGCGAATCTTCGCTGCCGTTTCACCCAAGACTTCTTTGTTCGCACTTTCAAGCGTAATCTTAGTTCGGCTACCATCAGTCTTGGCTGTTACACCTTCAGGCAGCTTAAAGATCACTGGGTGCGAAAAACCAAGTGACATATGAAGCTCTTTACCCTTGGCATCGGCACGATAACCAACGCCCTTCATCGCCAACTCTTTCACAAAACCTACGGTCACCCCTTGAACCATGTTGTTAACCAAAGTTCTAGAAAGACCGTGCAGAGATTTAGACTCCTGAGTATCATCCTGACGCGCAACCAAAATTTGATTGCCTTCCTGTTTAACCGAAATAACAGGCTGCAAGGTCCTCGCGAGCTTGCCCCTGGGGCCCTCTACTGTGACTTCAGATCCTGAAATAGCTACTTTGACCTTTTCAGGAACCTCAATCGGCTGATTTCCAATACGAGACATCTTACACCTACCAAATCGAACAAATTACTTCGCCGCCAATACCTTGCTTCTTGGCGTCAGATCCCGTCATAAGTCCACGGGAGGTTGAAACAATTGCCACACCCAATCCACCTTGTACAGACGGGATCTCTGCTTTACCTGAATAAACACGCAAGCCTGGCTTACTCACGCGACGCAAGCCCTCAATCACCGGCATGCCAGCAGCATCATATTTAAGCCTTACGTTCAAAGCCTTATCATCTGAAGAGTAGTCTTCGATAAAGCCCCTTTGCTTCATAATGCCTAAAACACGCTCTCCCATGCGAGAAGGTCGGATCTTGACGTCTTCGTGCTTCATCATCAAAGCATTTCGGATACGAGCTAATAAATCACTAATCGGGTCTGTCATCATAATTTTTATTACTTCCTAAAAGGAACTCCCAAAGCCTTCAGCAATGTCTTGCCCTGCACATCATTCCGACCACTGGTCACCAAAGACACATTAAGCCCCCGAATCTTATCAACTTTGTCATAGTTGATTTCAGGGAAAACAATGTGTTCTTTTACACCAATCGAGCAATTGCCATGGCCATCAAACTTAGCAGGCACACCTCTAAAGTCACGCACGCGTGGCAAAGCGATGTTCACAAAGCGATCCAAAAATTCCCACATTTGCTCACGGCGCAAAGTCACGTGCACACCAATGGGTTGTCCTTGACGCAACTTGAAAGTCGCAATGGACTTTTTAGCTTTTGCAACCACTGGCTTTTGGCCGGTGATTTGCTCCAATGCTTCTTTACCAGCATCAATCGCCTTTGGATTAGCCACTGCTTCGCCAAGGCCCATGTTCAATACAATCTTTTCCAAGCGAGGTGTCTGCATGCGATTCTTCAATTCAAGTTCGCTCATCAATTGCGACACCAGCTCTTTGTCATAATATTTCTTTAATCGAGCCATGGCTTATTCCTCTTTAGCCCCTTTTGTCTTAGAGCGACGCACGGGGCGATCCTGCTTCTCAGACATCAACATGACGTTGGACATATGAATGCTGCCAAAATCATCAATAATTCCACCATCAGGGAAAGCTTTACGGGTCTGTGGCTTAATGTGTCGCTTAACTAGCGCGACATTTTCAATCTTAACGCGTTGTTTTTTGCGGTCCACTTCAAACACTTTGCCAACCTGGCCTTTCCTATCAGCCGAGCCAGTAATCACTTTTACCAAGTCGCCTTTTTTAATCCGAATTTTCATTAGAGCACCTCCGGTGCCAATGACACAATTTTCATAAAGTTACGGCCACGCAACTCTCTGGCCACCGGGCCGAAAACACGTGTACCAATGGGTTCATCATCTTTATTCACCAAAACGGCCGCGCCTTTATCGAAACGAATTGACGTTCCATCGGGACGTTTAATTTCTTTGGCATTGCGCACTAAAACCGCACGAACCACAGAACCCTTCTTCACCTTGGAGTTTGGAGAAGCTTCTTTAACGCTCCCCACAAAGATATCTCCAATTGAAGCATAACGTCTATGCGAACCGCCCAAGACTTTGATACACATCACCTTCTTGGCGCCGCTATTATCTGCTATTTCTAAAACCGATTGAGCCTGAATCATTTTAGGCCTCCACCTTTTGAATGACTTCTTTCAGGCGCCATTGCTTGGTTTTAGAGATCGGCGCCGACTCAATAATCGACACTATATCACCAGCCTGACACATACCCTTTTCATCATGGGCATAATAGCAATCATAACGCTTCAAAAACTTATGGTACCTAGGATGACGTACCGTACGGGTCACTTGAACCGTAATGGTCTTAGTCATTTTGGCGCTTGTCACTACGCCCTGCATCACACGTTTACGCCTATCCATTGCTTAGCCTCTTCAAAGTCAATAATCTTGCAAGCTCTCGGCGCGTCTTCTTTAAGTTAGAAGTGTTGGCCATTTTGCCGCACTTCAAATCGAAACGCATATCCATGAGCTGCTTTCTCAATTCTTGTTCTTGTTTATCAAAATTCACATTCGTCATTTAAAGCTCCGTTGATTCCGCAATAACGCGTGTCGAGAACGGCAACTTGGAGCCAGCAAGCCGCAAAGCCTGATTCGCAGTGTCCTGGGCAACGCCTTCAATTTCATACAAAACACGCCCCGGCTTAATAACCGCTACATAACCCTCAACGGCGCCCTTACCTTTACCCATTCTAACTTCAGCAGGCTTCTTGGTAATCGGCTTATCCGGAAATACCCGAATCCAAACTTTACCGCCTCTTTTCACGTGACGGGTCAAAGCAACACGAGCTGCTTCAATTTGCCTAGAAGTCAACCAGCCACGCCCCGTAGCCAACAAGCCAACAGTCCCAAAAGAGAGCTCGCTACCGCCCTTAGCGCTGCCTCGCATCCGGCCCTTTTGCCTCTTTCGAAATTTCATTCTCGCTGGAGATAACATGACTTCCTAATCCTTACTTACGTGGCGCCGTGGGGAGCACTTCGCCCTTAAATAACCAAACCTTACAGCCAATTTGCCCATAAGTTGTATGAGCCTCGGCAACACCATAATCAATGTTGGCACGCAAGGTATGCAAAGGCACACGACCCTCGCGATACCATTCACGGCGAGACATCTCTGCCCCACCTAAACGACCTGAAACAGCAACCCTAATACCCTTAATCCCAAATTTCTGGGCGGTCTGCATTGCCTTTTTCATAGCCCTTCTGAATGCCACGCGGCGCTCAAGCTGCTGACAAACATTCTCAGCAATCAACTGAGCATCTGTTTCAGGCTTCCTGACTTCATGGATATTCAAGAAAACTTCGCTCTTGGTATGCTTTTGAAGTGTGCCCTTCAGCTGTTCAATTCCTACGCCTTTTTTCCCAATAATCAACCCGGGCCTGGCGGCATGGACCGATATTTTACACTTATTAGCAGCCCGCTCAATATCAACACGGCTAATTCCGGCAGACTTATGATGCTTGCTAATAAGCTTACGCATGCCCATGTCTTCTTTCAGCCACTCGGCATAATTTTTCCCACTATACCATTTGGAATCCCAGGTTCTATTGATTCCTAATCGGAAACCGATTGGATTTACTTTCTGGCCCATACTTACTCACTATCCCTTGTAGAAAGACGAACATCAATGTGCGTGGACTGCTTACGAATCGGCGTCGCACGGCCTTGCGCACGCGGCATAAAGCGCTTTGCGATTGGGCCCTTATGAACCTGAATCTCTTCCACAACCAAATTATCAGCATCAAAGCCTCGGCTTACAGCCGTAGAAGCAGCTGACTTCAACAAATTTCTAAGTGGCTCTGCCGCAAAACGGGTCTGAAAAGCCAGTGCCGCATAAGCTTCACTAACAGTTTGGCCACGAATCATATTAGCCAACACACGTGCTTTTCGAGCGCTTGTCTTCAAGTTACGCAAAGAAGCCTTGGCAACTTCCAGCTCTCTCTCTGATTTTCTAAAGATTGCTTTTTGTTTTTCTCTCGTTGCCATATCCTACCTAAGCCCCTTCTTCACTTTTTTATCAGTAGGGTGCGTGACAAAGTGACGGGTTGGCGCAAACTCACCAAGCTTATGCCCCACCATGTTTTCGGTCACGAATACTGGAATAAATTTCTTGCCATTATGAATCGCAAACGTACGGCCAATAAACTCTGGCGTCACCGTCGAACGACGAGACCAGGTCTTGATAATCTGACGGGAGGCCACCTGGGACTCACCAGCCACTTTCTTCCATAGATGCGCATCCACAAAGGGACCTTTTTTGAGTGAACGTGCCATTCTTACTTCCTACGCTTAATAATCATATTGTTAGTACGTTTGTTTTTACGGGTACGATATCCCTTGGTTGGCTGACCCCATGGCGACACAGGATGCCTACCACCGGAAGTTTTACCCTCACCACCACCGTGTGGGTGATCGACAGGGTTCATCACTACGCCGCGAACATGAGGCTTGCGGCCTGCCCAACGCTTACGCCCAGCTTTACCCAAACGAATAAGCTCATGCTCCACATTGCCGACTTGACCAATGGTCGCCACGCAGTCCACATGGACGCGTCTTGACTCACCAGAAGGCAGGCGAATATTGGCATAAACACCTTCACGCGCCATCAACTGAGCAACACCACCAGCAGAGCGAACCATCTGCGCACCCTTACCAGGCCGCAGCTCAATGTTGTGAATTTGTGTACCAATAGGCATGTTTTTAAGAGGCAGGCAATTGCCGGGCTTAATGTCCACAGCCGAACCCGCCTCAACACTGTCTCCCACCTTGAGGCCTACGGGAGCCAGAATATAGCTTTTAACGCCATCTGCATAGTACAACAAAGCCAAACGAGCGCTGCGGTTTGGATCATACTCCAAAGCGGCTACTTTAGCCGGAACGCCTATTTTGCTTCGGTTAAATTCAATATCTCTGATTTTTCGCTTATGCGCACCGCCGCGGTAACGAACGGTGATACGGCCAGTTGCACCACGGGCAGAAATTGCTTTCTTGCCACG
>JAESQZ010000091.1 GCA_016764955.1 Deltaproteobacteria bacterium
GAGCAAAACCAGTGGCGCCCTGTGATTGACTAAACTTTTGATTTTGAACAAAGCGCCCTTGCATTTCGCTATTTAGAATCAGCCCAACATATGGGCAAGGTAGTGATCAAGATATGAAAGGTATTGTCATACCAGCGAAGGCTGGTATCCAGTCCAATGTTCAGGCATATTCTGGATGCCAGCCTTCGCTGGCATGACAAACAAAAACTTTATGAAACAGATTATTCAAACCCAAGAAGCCCCAGGCGCCATTGGCCCTTACTCACAAGCCATTAAATCCGGTGATCTTTTGTTTATCTCCGGCCAGATCCCCTTAGATCCAAAAACCATGCAGCTGGTTGGCTCCAATGCCCATGAACAAGCCGTTCAAGTTTTAACCAACCTGCAGGCTGTTTTAAAAGCCGCAGGCGCTAATATATCTAGCGTCGTCAAAACCACTATTTTCTTAAAAGACATGGGTGATTTCGATGCAGTCAACCAAGTCTATGCCGGTGTTTTCAAAGAGCAGCACCCAGCTCGCTCAACGATTGAAGTCGCTCGTCTACCCAAAGATGTACTGGTAGAAGTTGAGGCTATTGCTCGCATCTAAAAAAGGCATCAACTGAAGCCAAAGCACACCCAAACACAAGACGCCAAGCGCAGCGCTGAAAATCTGCTGCGGCTTCTTACCTGGTAGCATGCACCAAAGTAGCGCTAAAAAAGCAAGCGTTCCCGTAACCCAATCTGGATTCCCCACAAATAAGCCAATAGAAAGTAAAACAGCCCCGCAAGCTTCGAATCTATCAAGCGCATCTAGTTGGTCCAAAGCATTGCGCTTCCAAATTAATGGCCGCAATAATAAAAACAAAACGCCTAGAGCAAAAAGGACAAAAAAGATCATCCAGACAACCTGCCAAAACCAGCAAAGAGCTGCCCAGTTGTATAGCCTTTTTTCGACACTCTTCGCAAAATATGGTTAAGACGCATATTGCTTTTAGGATCAAGTTGCAAACTTGGCGCGTTAAGATTCAACCGAGAGCGCACCATGACACCACCCATTTGGTGAATAAACAAAACCGTATCATCTGGCAAAACAGACTCTACAAAACCAATGTGGGCTATTGATTTCCGATTACCTGTATGGAAAAAAACCAAGTCCCCAGGCTTGGCATCTCTAAAATCAAGATGCCCATTTTGTTGGATATGCCTATAAACCCCTAAAGCCGTATTGGTTGAGCCTATATCTTTACCAGAAACCTCTAAGATCGCGCGCATTGCGGGCGAGCCATCAGACCTAATCAAAGACTTTCCGATTAGGCTTCGAGCGTATTGAATAGAGTCTTTACCTTCTGCCTCGGGCATTTCAACTTTTGGTGTGAAACTTGTCACATAGCGAATCAGCGGACCTTTAGAGGCACATGAAATCGTCAGTAATAAAGTTAAGAGAGCAGCTTTTTGAAGCAAAGTTTTAATGGCAGCCGATAAGCCAATCTCATTCAAGCAATTTCTTGGAATCCAATGAGGCGATGGATGAGCACGAGACGACATAGGCCTTAGTTTAGCATGGAGGTGCAGGTGCCGGTGTGTCAAAGTTCGCTTAATACTCACTGAAGTCTCTTTTTCAGGCTCAAATTGAGGGCATGCTGGAGGCGCATAAAGGCCCTTAAATAGTTTATTTTCTCGGTTTTTTTCTAACCAAATATTTTTATCGTCATACTTCAACTCACAAAAAACATCTAGACGTGTTTTTTCTGGCTTTTTTAAGAGTTTGGGCAACTGAAAAACTGTTTGTTTTAAATAAGCTTTGCAATGTTTTATTAACGGGCAGTTCTCGCAGTCAGGCTGTGTAGGCTTGCATATTAAAGCACCCAGCTCCATTAAACCTTCTTGCCACAAACGCACATCAGAACTTTTTTGAGCAAGCTCAAAGCTCTTGGCTTCAAAATGCTTTTTACCAGACAAATCGCCCCATAAAGTTTCATCGTTATAAAGCCGCGACAAAACACGCGCAATATTACCATCTACAACTGGGGCTGCTTTATTAAATGCAAAAGCTAAAATCGCGCCAGCCGTGTAAGACCCAATGCCTGGTAATTTTTGTAAAGCTTTATGCTCCTGTGGAAAAACACCTGCATACTCACCAACCACAATTTGAGCTGTTTTGTGAAGATTACGAGCGCGCGAATAATAACCTAAGCCAGACCAGAGCGCCATCACAGTATCTTCTGGAGCTTCGCTCAAATCTTGAACTGTTGAAAAGCGAGCTGTAAAGCGCTCATAATAATCAATCACCGTAGCAACTTGAGTTTGCTGCAGCATGATTTCAGACAGCCATACCCGATAGGGCGTTCGATTATGCCGCCAAGGCAAATCACGGCCTTGGCCTTTAAACCAAGTAACCAGCGGTTTTTCGAGTTTTTTCATAACCTACACTGTCATCCCGGGCTTGACCCGGGATCCAGCACTGGACCCCGCATCAAAGCCTGCCCCGGACTTGATCCGGGGTGCGGGGTGACATCAGCCCACAGCCTCCACAGCCTTCGGTGTCGCCACGCGACCACGCGGGGTACGCATCAGATAGCCCTCTTGAATCAAGTAAGGCTCATAGACGTCTTCTAGAGTACTAGAAGACTCACTTAAAGCTGCACTGATAGTCTCAAGACCGACTGGTTGACCCTCGTAGGTCTGAACCAAAAAAGTTAGGATTTTATGGTCCATCTCATCTAAGCCATTGGCTTGTACCCCAAGGCGATTCAACGATTCAGCAGCCACTTTCTCAGTAATTTTACCTGCATGCAAAACTTGCGCAAAGTCACGAACGCGTCTTAAAAGTCTATTCGCAATACGCGGCGTTCCACGGCTTCTTTGGGCAATCTCCCCCGCGGCTTTAGGTTCTATCTCGATATCTAAAATAGACGCCGAGCGCTTAATAATCTTACTAAGCTCTAAGCTTGAATAGAATTCAAGACGCGTTGCAAAGCCAAAGCGGTCTCTAAGTGGCGACGTCAAAAGGCCTGTCTTAGTAGTCGCTCCAACCAACGTAAAAGGCTTTATATTTAAACCAACACTTCTCGCATGAGCCCCTTCGCCAATGATCACATCGAAGCGAAAGTCTTCCATCGCTGGATACAAATTCTCTTCAACGACACTATGCAAACGATGAATCTCGTCGATAAATAAAATATCGCCCATATCAAGATTGGTTAAGAGCCCTGCCAAATCGCC
>JAESQZ010000092.1 GCA_016764955.1 Deltaproteobacteria bacterium
AGCTTTTTAGGGCTTGGGGTTCCTATTGGTACGCCTTCGTGGGGATCTTTGTTAGAGCAGGGCGTGAATTATTTATTTGTTGCGCCGCATTTGGTGATACTCCCCGGTATTTGTATTGCAGTGTCTGTTTTGCTGTTTAACTTTCTTGGGGACTGGCTTCGAGATGCGAGGGATCCTACGTGATTATTTGTCACCCTGGCGAAGGCCAGGGTCCAGTTTCCCCTGGAGAGATGCTGGCCTCCGCCAGCATGACAAATTAAGCCTGATAAAAAGCCAAATTCTCCGGCGGCAACATCGAGTTACCCAAAATCAAATCACTTGCTTTTTCAGCCAGCATCATAATAGGCGCATAAATATTGCCATTGGTAATATAGGGCATCGAAGAAGCGTCGACCACATGCAGATTTCTCACGCCGTGAACTGCGAGTGACTTTGGGTCCAGTACACTCATATTATCTATGCCCATTCGGCAGGTGCAAGATGGATGCAAAGCGGTTTCAGCATCTTTGCGTACCCAATCTAAAATCTCATCTTCTGTATCAACACTAGGGCCAGGTGATATTTCACCGCCGTTATACTCTTTCATAGGATCTTGGGCGAGAATCTTACGAGCAGTTCCAATTGCCTCTATCCACTCGCGCTTATCTTGTTCTGTCGATAGATAGTTAAATAAAATAGATGGGTGTTCACGGGGGTCTTTGGACTTAATCATCACGTGCCCGCGGGCATTAGAGTACATAGGCCCGATATGAACTTGATAACCATGAGCACTTGCTGGCTGGCTGCCATCATAACGAACTGCCAGTGGCAAAAAGTGGAACATTAAATTGGGGTAAGCTTCGTTCGGGCTGCTGCGTGCAAAACCGCCTGATTCAAAATGATTGGTAGCGGCAGGGCCAGTTTTTTTGAAAATCCATTCTAAACCAATAAGAGGCTTTTTGTACCACTTAAGAGAAGGGTTTTGAGAAACAGGCTTTAGGCATTTGTGCTGCACATAGACTTCTAAATGGTCTTGTAAGTGCTGACCAACCCCAGGGACGTCTGCTGTCACTGGAATATCAAGTTGTTCTAATAAGTCTTTTGGGCCAACGCCTGAAAGTTGGAGCAACTGAGGTGAATTAAAAGCACCTGCACAGACAATTGTTTGCCCAGCATAGGCAATCTTTCTTGAAAATCTGTCACGATATACGACGCCAACAGCACGCTTGCCGTTAAATAAAATACGTTCTGTAAAACACTTTGTTTTTACTTTGAGATTTCTGCGACTTAATATAGGGTTTAAATAAGCTTTGGTGGCGCTCCAGCGTTTACCGTTTTTGATATTTCGATCAAAAGCAGAAAAACCTTCTTGCCTAAAGCCATTGACGTCTTCGGTGCGTGGGTAACCAGCTGCAACGGCTGATTCTAAAAAAGCTTTATTTAACTCGCTTTTCTCGTTTCCTCGTTCTAAATGAAGTGGCCCTGAATCGCCTCGATATTCTGATTGGACATCCTGATTGGTCTCCATGCGTTTGAAGTAAGGCAAGCAGTGTGCATAGTCCCAAGGTTCCATGCCAGGATCAGATGCCCAGCGCTGAATATCCAGCGGGTTTCCACGTTGAAAAATCATGCCATTGATCGACGAACACCCGCCTAATACTTTGCCGCGTGCATGATAAATCCGGCGATTATCCATGTTGGGCTCTGGGTCTGATTCATAGCGCCAATCGTAAAATCGGTTGCCAATCGGAATCGTCAAAGCTGCTGGCATATGAATAAATAAGTCCCAGGAATAGTCTTTGCGGCCGGCTTCTAATACCAGTACTTTTGAGCCATTCGCTGAAAGCCGGTTGGCTAGGACACAGCCAGCGGATCCGCCACCAACGATGATGAAGTCATATTGAGCGCTTGCCATGGAGTTAAAAACTCTTGGCGTAAAGTCTTTGTTCCAGCTCTGGTGGCTTTCTGGAAATTAAGTATAATAACTCTAATATGTCCGAAATCCAATTTGATTCTTTTCCTGAATCTCCTGGTTGTTATTTGATGAAAAACAAGGCTGGGAAGATTTTTTATGTAGGAAAAGCAATTAATTTAAGAAATCGAATTAGAAGCTATTTTACAGGGCAAGATACTCGGGCTTTTGTGGGGTGGCTCGATAAAATTTTAGATAAAATTGACGTAGTTGTTGTTGAGAGCAATAAAGAGGCTTTGTTGTTGGAACAAACATTAATCCAACTGCATAAGCCAAAATATAATATTTTACTTAAAGATGATAAACGATTTATATCGCTGAGACTGGCAAAACCAAAAGAATCAGGCGCTTTGCATGACCAGTTCCCAAAATTAGAGATTATTCGAAAGCCTAAAAAAGACAACGCTCGGTATTTTGGGCCGTATCCATCAGCAACGAAACTTCGTGAGACAGTCACGCAGATTAACAAGCATTTTAAGCTCAGAACTTGCTCAGATCGCGTGATAGACCATCGAGATAGGCCTTGTATTCAGCATCAAATTGGCAGATGTTTGGCGCCGTGCGTTTATCCTGTTCCAGTTTATGAACAAGAGATGGACAACGTGGCGATGTTTCTAAAAGGTCAGACGTCTGAAGTGGAAAAGCAATTAGAGCAGTTAATGTGGAATGCTGTGCAATCTGAGCAGTTTGAACGAGCAGCGCAGATCCGAGACCAGATTCAAGCGATTGAAGACTCTGTAGAGAAACAAACTGCCTATCGATTATCTAAACGTCATGACGAAGATGTGTTCGGGGTAGCGAGAGAAGCGGGTTATTTGGAAATCGTAAGATTGCCTATTAGGGCAGGGCGTATGCAAGGCGCCGAGCATTATGGATTTCAAAATCAAGAATTTCCAACAGACGAGTTGCTCTCTGGGTTTATCTCGCAATTTTATGCAAATCTCCCAGAACAAGACTGGCCCAAGCAAGTCGCCAGCCCATATCCCCCCTTTGAAAAAGGGGGGCAGGGGGGATTTCCCCCCCCAGTTTCGACCCCAAAACGCGGCGAACTCCTAAAACTAGTCAATATTGCCACCCAAAATGCCGAGCTCGCTTTAGAAGGACGCCTCAAACAAGCTGAATCTCATCTTGAAAACCTCAAAGCGCTTCAAGCATGTGTTGGTATGCGCAGGCTTCCTAAGACTATTGAGTGCTTTGACGTTTCTTTGTTCCAGGGAACTGACGCCGTTGCTTCGCAAGTTTGTTTTGTGAATGGCGTGCCAGATAAATCACGCTATCGAAAGTATAATATTAAGACTGTTGAGGGCACGGACGATTACGCCATGATGCGTGAAGTTTTGACGCGCAGGCTCAAAAAAGCTGATTTTCCAGACTTGCTTTTGGTAGATGGTGGAAAGGGGCAGCTGTCTGTAGCAATGGCTGTTTGCAGAGATTTGGGTTTAGATTTGACACTTGCTGCAATTGCCAAAGCGCCTGAGCGCTTATTTTTACCTAATCGTAAGAATCCAATTGTCTTAAAAGAGCACACAAAAGAGCGGTATCTTCTAGAGCGCATCCGGGATGAGGCTCACCGCTTTGCGATTACAGCGCACAGAGCAAAGAGAAAGAAGCGAATTCTGTCATCCCGGCCTTGAGCCGGGATCCAGTGCTGGATCCCGGGATGACAGCCCCCTCTTTTGCCTGAATAGGTTATTCATGCCACATAGGCCTGCTTATGAGTAGACCTATTAAAGTTATGTTAGGCCTTTGTTTCGGAACAGGTGCGGGACTTTTGTGTCATCAATCACCTGGACCCTGGCTTGATAACGTCATTGCCTATGTTGCTGAACCAGCCGGACAGCTTTTTTTAAGACTGATTTTCATGGTTGTGGTTCCATTGGTGTTTTCCGCGCTGGTAATCGGAGTTTTTGAGTTAAAAGATTTTTCGAAACTGGGAAAAGTTGGGTTGAAGACCTTCATTTACACCGTATTTTCCTCCGTTGTGTCTGTCTTTATTGGTTTAGGTCTGGTGACTTGGTTAAAGCCAGGCGTCGGACTGGATGTAGATATTACTCAAAAGCTGAACTCACATGTGCAGGCTCTGGAACAGGCTGAATCTGTCGGGACGGTGACGCAGATTTTGGTGTCTTTGATTCCTAAAAATCCACTTCTGGCTGCGACGCGCGCATTGGAAGGGGACATGGTTCCCTTCATGATATTTACTCTGATTTTCGGGATTGCTTTATTGATGGTCGCTGGGAAAAACGTTCAAGACCCTCTGGTTCAGGCTTTGGAGACTCTGCGCGATGTCTCTATGAAAATTGTTGACTTCGCCATGTCTCTGGCCCCGTTTGGGGTAGCTGGTTTGATGTTCACCATGACCGCCAGGTTTGGTTTTTCCTTGATAGGCAACCTAGGCAAATATGTTTTCGTGGTTCTGTTGGGCTTGGCCATTATGCAATTTGTTGTGTATGGGCTGGTGTTGAAATTTTTTGCCAAAATGTCGCCTGCTTGGTTTTTGAAACAGACACGTGAAGTGTTTTTTACAGCTTTCTCGACGTCGTCTTCTAACGCAACTTTGCCAACCTCGATTCGAGTGGCTGAGCAAAACTTAAAACTGGATCGTAGCATTGGAGCTTTTGTGTTGACCATTGGTTCTGCTGCCAACCAAAATGGAACGGCCTTATTTGAAGGTGTGACAATTTTGTTTTTGGCCCAGATTTTTGGGATTCATTTAGAGCTTGGCCAGCAAGTTGTTGTGTTATTTATGTCTATTGTGGCAGGCATTGGAACAGCAGGAATTCCTGGGGGCTCTATTCCACTTATTATGATTGTGCTGCAATCTATCGGGGTGCCTCCTGAAGGGATCGGTTTGATTTTGGGCGTTGATAGGCTGCTTGATATGTGTCGGACAGTACTTAACGTCAGTGGCGATTTAGTTTGCGCCACTGTAGTAGACGCGAGTGAACGGCGCTCAAAGGCCTGAGTCGGTTCGTCGTTTCCAAGCGGCAAGCACATCCGCTCGGATGATATCTTGCGGGTGACCTGAGGCTCTGGAAAGCGCTTCGAGATCTTCTTGTAGTGGGTCAGCTCGCAAGATTTTGTCGCCCCATAGATACTCAGTAACCCGGCAAACTTGTTGCTTTTGAGATTTGCCAAGCACAACGCTAATTACCCGTTTGTGAAGACTCTGACGCTCGATATGTTTAATCATGACATCAGGTGACTGGCCAATAATGAGCATGGCTTCAATGATCTGATACTGGGCACTTTCAGGAGCTATGACAGTGAACAGGGTTTTTCCGTGATTATGCTGGTCGGTTACAGCAGTATTAGAAACCTGCTGAGCGCCAAGCTGAGTAAGACGATGGCTGAGCTCGCCGATTATAAATGGATTAGGTAAAAATGCTGAAAGCTCTAAGAGCTCTTGCTTACTGGTAGTTTGAGCAGAGCTCTTTTGACACCAGAGCACCCGGACTGTTTGATCTTTACTAGAACCCATGTTCAAGAGGACGCTATCGCCTCTGGAGCCAATATGCGAAGCACAAGTCTTGATCAGTGCGATGCCTGGAGCATCTGCATGTGGCGCAGGCCACTCTCGTTCGTAGACTGGCAATGAGTGGCTTAGCTTTAAAATTACTGCGCGATTCGAGTCGTCCGGATGAAAGGCCAGCGGAATTCGAGAAGCACTTATAGCTGACGGGTTTAGCGTGGTAAGCAACTGGCAAAAATTACGCAGTAGATCTAGGTCTGTTTCAGCAGTTTGATAACCAGCCTCGTTTAATAAACTGGAGGCTTTTTTGAATAGCTCTAGGGGTATGGGTTCAAGTTGATCTTGTTGAGGGGCTTTAGAAGATAGATTGGCGCCTAGGTTTAAAAGTGCCTCGCAGAGTGCGTGGCTCAAGCAGCCTTGGCTCAAATCAAAATGTAATAAATATGAAGAAGACATGAGAGTGGGTTCTGAAATTAGCAAGCTAAAGTGAATACTGTCAAATCTTTCAGAACAAAGACTTGTATTTTGAGCTAAATTCGTCAAAGTAGGAGGGTTATGTTTAAGAGAATTTTGCTAAAACTATCAGGTGAGGCTCTGCAGGGTCATCAGGGTTTTGGAATTGACCCAAAGATTATTGCCAATATGGCCAAAGAGATTAAAGAACTTAGAGAGCTTGATGTTGATGTGGCATTGGTCATCGGGGGCGGTAATATTTTCAGGGGCTTAGCGGCAAGCACCCTTGGTATGGACCGTTCCACAGCCGATTATATGGGCATGCTGGCTACGGTACTCAATTCACTCGCTTTACAGGATTCTTTGGAGCAAATTGATGTTCCAACCCGCGTGCAGTCTGCTATTCACCTATCTGAGCTATGTGAGCCTTATATTCGGCGCAAAGCTGTGAGACATCTAGAAAAGGGCAGGGTAGTGATCTTTGCCGCAGGAACTGGGAATCCCTATTTTACGACTGATACTGCTGCAGCGCTTAGAGCTATGGAAATTCATGCAGATGCTATTTTCAAAGCAACCAAAGTTGATGGGGTTTACGATAGTGATCCTGAGAAGAACCCAAAAGCTAAAATGTTTAGCAAACTTACTTACAAAGAAGTGTTAACCCGAGATCTAAAAGTAATGGACTCTACGGCGACTTCATTGTGCATGGACAACAAAATGCCCATTTATGTGTTTAACATGACAATACATGGCAATATCAAACAGATTTTAAAAGGTAAGAAAATAGGAACGGTGGTAGAGGAGTAAATATGTTGGATGATGTTTGTCAGGAAGCTAAGTCTCAGATGGATAAAGCAGTTGCTACGTTAAAAAAGCATCTCGCTTCCATTCGTACTGGGCGTGCCAGTGTTTCGATTTTGGATGGTATAAGAGTTGATTATTATGGTAACCCAAGCCCAATTGGGCAGATCGCTTCTGTGACAGTGCCAGATTCTAGATCATTGATGATCAAGCCTTGGGACAAGATGATGCTCAAGGTGATCGAAAAGGCTATTCAAGAATCAAATCTTGGACTGACTCCAATGGTTGATAGTGATATTGTGCGTGTGCCAGTCCCATCGCTAACAGAAGAGCGCCGAAAAGAATTTGTGAAACAGGCTCGCCAGCGAGGGGAAGATGCCAAAGTAGCCGTTCGAAATGCCAGGCGCGATGCTAACGAAATGCTGAAAGATGCCCTCAAAGATAAGAGTATCTCTGAAGATGATGAAAAACGTGGCCTAAAGACGACTCAGGATTTGACAGATACAGTAATCGCTGAAATCGATGGGCTGATGCAGCACAAGGAATCAGAGATTATGGTGGTTTGATTTGTCATCCCGGCCTTGAGCCGGGATCCAGTAATGTATGCCGCTAATCAGTGACTGGACCCCGCATCAAGTGCGGGGTGACGTCCTGGTGTGCGGGTGACGTCCTGGTGCACTGCAATACCACCCCAGCAGCACGTGCATTCTTCAAACACCCAGGCTTTTCTAGCCTAATCTCAACCTCTTTAATTCGCTCATCGAAATTTAAGCAGGCGTCTAATAATACTTGAGCCAATCTCTCTATAAGATTAAAGCTGCTTTTTTCGGCTGTATCAATTAGTGTAGCTTCTAGAGCTTCATAGTTGACTGTGTCGGTTATATTGTCTGTCTGCCTGGCGCTTAGCTCTAAGCAATCTAGCTTGATATTAAGCAAAAGCTCCTGAGGGGCATGGCGTTCATGATCATGAACACCAATCACGCAGGTTATTTTCAGGTCGCGGATATAAATTGCGTTAATTTCCAAGCTCCTGCTTCGTGAATGGCCCTGGCCCAGTTGTCTCCATCATGAGTTAAGAGAGCTAGATTAGCTGGCGCGAAATCAACAAATTCATGTGAAAGGTGCTCTAAAAAAGACTCCATGGTTGGGTTGTGCCCAATTATTTGAAGTGTCTTAACGGGTGGGTTCTTGCTTCCAATGAAGTCGACAATTTCTGCAGGGCTTGCCTGATAAAGCGCATTGGTTTTTTCAATCTGTGGAAGGGGTTCTAGCTCTGCTGCAAAAAGATCACAGGTGTCCACAGTTCGTTTGGCATCACTGGCAAAGATTAGCTCAGGATGCCAGCCTTTAGAACTTGCAGTTTGTGCAACTCGAGCTACAGAGGCTTGACCCTTTGGGGTTAATGGCCTCTCGTGGTCTGGGGTTGCTTGGCTTGGTGCGGCACTTTCAGCGTGCCGCATGATCATTAGTTTTAGGGTCATGGTTTTTGAATCGCCATAAAGAGCGTGCTATTTCCACG
>JAESQZ010000008.1 GCA_016764955.1 Deltaproteobacteria bacterium
TATAGTCATGCTCAACCACTTTGCCGGCACCGTAGAACTCTACATCAATACCTGGATAAACTTGGCTAACCAACACACCTTCATAGCGCTCAACCCCAATCACCCACTTGCTGGGGTCACTGCCAATCAGATAATTGCTAACGCCAACTTGTTTTTGAATGCCTTCAGCCTTCAAGTCTGCGTTTGCACCCAAAAGCGAGAATTGGACGGCTTGAGACTCGCCAGGAGTCGTCACAATGGCATCTGGCGCGATAAGCAAGGTTTCTTCGATACTTGGCTCTCTGGTAACAACATCAAACACCATCTCAGTGCCGGTAATATACAAGTTGTAACCCTGTACTTTGGCCAAGAATAGGACTTGGGAGTCCGTTTGGCCGGAATTAGGTTCGAAAGAAAGAGGTAGATCTCCATAAGCACTGGGCTGTTCAAGCTCAGTGCTTCCCGCAGTAGTACCTGTAACAGGTTGATTTGGCTGATTTTTTGAAGGAGAGGTATTGTCAGCCTCACCAATCATTGTTTCAGGACCACCACAGGCGATAGGCAAAATGCCAAGCAGAAGACTAGCGGAAAAAGCGCTAGCTAACTTGGCATTCTGTAGTATCCTAACTATAGAGATCATACCTCTCACCCTCGAGCTTATATGTATTAATTGAATGATCATTTTGCAAAATTAATTATCAAATTCAACCATTTGCAAAAAATTTTGGCTACAAAAATCCCCTTCCCCCACCCTCAATGTTCTTATGTAGCAATTAATACACTTTATCGCCTTAGTAAAAATATAAAAATCAAACAAATTTGTTTACTTTTAAGGAGTTAACTTGATTAGAAACAGTTATGCCCCATATTGTCATGCCAACCCTGATCTCCTTCCAAATTTTATTATGGCCTGAGAACTGGCTGATCTTGATGAAATCAACCTAAATTTAGAACCATTTTTGGCAATTTATATCTTTAATTAACACATACAGAACGTGAACGAAGGAGAGTTTGTGATGGGCAACAAAAGCATCATTGTAAAAGCGTGCCAAGGCCGGCCAGGGTGCTGGTTCAGTTTGTTACTGACATTGGCAATCTCCTGCGGGGGTCAAGAATTTATGCAAGAGGCAGCGTCCGTAACGCCGGGTGCATCTATCGAAACCGCCAGTGCGAGCGGCTCCAAGGCACCGCAAGCTCCGGCAACACCCATTGCCTTTGAGCCCAACAAGGGTCAGACAAACGAAGAAGATACTGAGTTTTTAGGCAGGGCTGATGGGTATAATCTTTATATTACAGGCAATGAAATCGTCTTTGATGTGGTCGTATCAACACCCTCAGAAGAAACTGCTTTGATTACAAGAGATGGCGTCCTGCCTTCTCCGGGGGAATCTGCCAGTGTCAAATTCTCACTCTTAGGCACCAATGTGGATATATCGGCCGAAGGCCAGGAAAAATTGCCTGGGGTGAGTAACTATTTTTATGGAAACGACCCCAGCCAATGGATTACTGGGGTTGAGCAATATGAAAAAGTCCTTTGCAAAGAAGTCTACCCAGGTATTGATGTGATCTTTTATGGCAAAGATCAGTTGGTAGAACATGACTTTATTGTGGCTCCTGGAGCAGACCCTGAGCTCATCCAGATGAGCATTGAGGGGGCTCAAGAACTCAAGATTCAAGACAATGGGGAGCTTAAAGTGGTCGTTTCAGAAGATGTCCATTTGACCATGAAAAAACTCATTATTTATCAAATGGTTGATAGTGAACAAGTGCTTATTGAGGGGACTTATGAAATTTTGGGTAACAACATCGTTGGTTTTGAAATCGGCGCCTATGATCCAAGCTTAGAGCTCATCATTGACCCAATTACCCACACTTACTCAACGTTTACAGGCGGCTCAACAGATGATGTTGAGTTTGATATCGCGCTTGATACAGTATCGGATGGCTGTACAACTTCTGGGCAGCCCTGCATTGTCTCGGTAGGCTATGCCAAGTCAACGGACCGCTCAACAGTCGGAGGCCCCCCCATTCAGGGCTCCAGCGGTGGTGGTAGCTTTGATATTTTCGTGAACAAGTTCAACTCAGTGGGTACTGCCGTGACCTCCTCCACCTATTTTGGCGGTAATGGAGATGACTTGGCCAACTCTATAAAAGTGGACCCCAGCTCGGGCGATATTTTCATCACCGGCTACACGACTTCTACCAACTTTCCTACTGAAAGTCCTTATCAAGCAGCCCATGGCGGTGGCACCTATGATGCTTTTTTAACCAGAATAGCTGCCAATGGCAGTAGTTTAATCTATTCTACCTATTTTGGCGGATCTGGTTTCGATAGAGGCGTTCAGATTGCTCTGGATGCAAGCCTCAATGTCTATATGGTGGGCACGACCAATTCAACTTCATCAATTGCCACTTCAGGCGTTGTACAAACTGCTTTTGGAGGAGGTACTTCAGATGTCTTCATCGCTAAATTTGATTCTACAGGTAATCAAACCCTTGGTACTTATTTAGGGGGTAGTGCTCGGGATTTGGGCACTGGCATTGTGCTGGATGCCTCAGCCACTGCCTTGGCCTATGTGACAGGCGAAACAAGATCCTCTGATTTCCCAACGGTAAGCGCTTTAGACAGTACTTTAGGAGGCACGCAAGATGCATTTATCACAAAGTTGAATGGTGATTTTACGGCTCTAACCTACTCCACCTACATTGGAGGTAGTTTAGCAGATCGCTCAGCAGGCATCGCTTTGGATACTGTCTCCAGTGATTGTACCACGCTGGGTTCTGCTTGTGTGGCAATCGTTGGACAGACGACTTCTACTGATCTGACCATGACCAATGCCAATGATAGTTCGCATAACGGTGGCGATGACATCTATGTGATGAAGCTTAACTCTGCAGGTTCTGCTGTGGTATACTCAACCTATCTTGGAGGCAGTGGCGATGATCAAGTTCTAGGATTTAGAAACATCTCTATAGATAGCAATGGCGAAGCTTGGATTACGGGTACCACAAACTCCACTGATCTTCCTACCTTCAATGCCATCACCGGTCTTGATACTTACCCCACTGGCTCTAGCGGTAGCGCTTTCGTAGCGAAGCTCGCTTCTGGCACCACAGCAGCTGATTGGGCCTTTGTGACTTATTTGGGCGGAACCACTGCCGGTAAAACAGATATTGGCGCTAGCATTGTGGTCGATGAGCTTTCAAATGCAGCTTATGTATCTGGCCAGGCTGAAACCACCGACTTTCCAATCGCTGGAGCAGGAGCCGATGATACCCAGAATGGTGGCAAAGATGGATTCGTGGCGAAGTTCACAACCTCTCCAATTACATTTAGGGCTGAAGCGAATGCTTCGGCCGATGGCGCCAGTATTCAAATCAACGTCCCTGCTGGAATAGCAGATAATGACGTTATGTTGATGGCTGTCGCATTCAATGATGATGCTGTTTCAGCGACAACCCCAACTGGCTGGACACTGGTGATTGATCAAGCACAGACGGCTGGTAAAAAAAATAATAGCGGTCGGCTGGTTGTCTTTAGCAGAGTGGCTTCTTCTGAGCCTGCGAGCTATACAGTGACTCTTTCCAACACTGCGAAGGTAGTTGGTTCGATTGTAAGTTATCAAAATGTGAACCCAACCAATCCACTGGATGGCACTCCAGCTTCTGCAGCAACCGCTAACTCAACCAACCATGATGCTCCTAGTATCACCACCTCTTTATCCAATAGTATGCTCATAACCTTTCATGCGTTGACTGCAGATAAGACTTGGATA
>JAESQZ010000093.1 GCA_016764955.1 Deltaproteobacteria bacterium
ATAGAATACCACGCCCTACGAATAACGAATAACGAATAACGAATTTACGAATAGCTATAACCTCACTCCTATCACACAGATATCATCTATCTGTTCGTACTCTCCTTTCCACTCTTCAATAGCATTATTTAATATTTCCTTCTGTTCATTCATATTCTTCCCATAATTTTCAATCAGCAACTCTCTGAATCTTGCGGTCATAAATTTTTTATTCCTTGGGCCACCAAACTGATCCACATATCCATCGGAGAAAATGTAAAACGAACCAGCTTGTTTAAGATCAAATTTCTGATTGGTAAATTCACGTTTCTCTTCTCTTTGCTCTCCTCCAATTGGAAACTTATCCGCTGTTATTTTCTCAAACGTACCATTCTGAAATAAAAACAAAGGATTATTTGCACCAGCATACTCTAATGTAATTTTATTGTTTTCATCTTTTGTGATTGTACACAAAGCCAAGTCCATTCCATCCTTTGATTTCACATCATCAGCATCTTGTTTTAATGCAAATCGTACTCCTTCATGTAGGTTATCCAGTATTTCAGAAGGTTGACAAATACCTCTTTCCAATACAATTTTATTGAGCAGTTCATTTCCTATCATACTCATAAAAGCACCCGGAACTCCATGGCCTGTACAATCAACCACTGCTATTATGTGTTTTTTAACAGCCTTGTTATTTATAGAAGCAAACCAAAAAAAGTCACCACTTACTATATCCTTTGGTTTAAACAAGACAAAGGATTCAGGAAATGTTTTACTTATCTCAGCCAATGCAGGTAAAATAGCTTCCTGAATTTTCTTTGCATAATTGATGCTGTCAGTTATGTCTTTATTCTTCTCCGCAATGATCTCATTCTTATGTTCTAATTGTTTATTCGACTCAGCCAAAGCCAAGCGAGCTATCAACTCCTTTTTGGTTAAATTATATCGTGTATTGATCAAAACAATTGAAAAGATCATCACAGACCCGGTTAACATTCCACCATTACTCAATAATTCCTCTACCGATAATTTGCTAAGCATTTCAAACATTATAGCATTGGCTATAAAAGTAACCACCACTATTATTATTGTATAGATGGGTTTCCACAGCACCAGCATCCCTGCACCAATAAACAAAGCGATATACGCAAAGGTATGTTGCTGAACCATTGGAACATCCATTAAGCTATACATATATGCATTTTGCAATGCGATTCCCAGAAAAGGAATAAACATCAATATTTCAGCAGAGATCCTTAAAGGTTTTCTAAGAAGCAACCCTCCTAAAGTTGCTAATGCCACTACCACCCTTACGATCCAAAAGCTACACCAATGTTCAGGAATTATAAAATAATCACTGACAGCCCAAATTGGGTTTAGAACAATTGCTACCCAACATCCAATAACATGATATTTATTCTTGATGAGGTTAAGTTCATCTTGCCAGTTAGTACCAGAAGCTATTTCTTTTTCCATAGGTAGATAGTGTAAATATAGAAAATACTTTATACCTAAATTATTAACTTTGCCTCGCAATACCCATATGAATTATGAAGATCTCATTCAACTGGCTGAAGGAATATATTGATACCGATAAAAGCGCGCAAGAAGTAGCTGATATCCTCACCAACATTGGCTTGGAAGTAGAAGGAATTGAGCATTATCAATCAATTAAAGGTGGGTTGGAAGGGTTAGTTATAGGTCAGGTAATTTCTAAAACCAAACATCCCAATGCAGATAGGCTTAGTCTTACAACTGTACACATCGGTAATGGTAATGACCTAAGTATTGTATGTGGTGCTCCAAACGTTGAAGCAAATCAAAAAGTAGTAGTTGCACCGGTTGGCTGCACTTTGCATCATATAAACGGTGAGAGTTTCGAGATCAAAAAGTCCAAAATAAGAGGAGAACTTTCAGAAGGAATGATCTGTGCTGAAGATGAAATTGGTATGGGAACAGATCATGATGGTATTATTGTACTTGAAGAAAAAGCAGAAGTGGGTAAATTGTTAAAAGAATATTATTCCATTACTGAAGATATAGTTTTTGAAATTGGCCTAACTCCTAATCGTGCTGATGCCACTTCGCACATTGGTGTTGCCAGAGATTTGGCCGTTGCAATAAAATCTAAAGTTAATATTCCTTCTGTAGAAGATTTCAAAGGATCAGGTGCCTGTCCAATTGAAATTGAAGTAGCAAATAATGATCTATGTCCAAGATATGTTGGTTTATATATCAAAGATGTAAAAGTCAGCGAATCCCCTGATTGGTTAAAAGGCAAACTAAACTCAATAGGTTTAAAGCCTATCAACAACATAGTTGATATTACCAATTTCGTACTCTATGAAACAGGACAACCACTTCATGCTTTTGATGCAGCTAATATCACAGGAAACAAGGTAATTATTAAAACATTGCCAAAGAACACAAAATTCAATTCCCTTGATGAGGTTGAAAGAGAGCTATCTGATGAAGACCTGATGATCTGTAATGATAAAGAAGGAATGTGTATTGCAGGAGTTTTGGGTGGAATAGATTCTGGAATTACCGACAAAACAACTTCTATATTTCTGGAAAGTGCATATTTCAACCCGGCGACTATCAGAAAAACATCAAAAAGACATGGGCTTCAAACTGATGCATCTTTTAGATTTGAGCGAGGTGCTGACCCCAACATTACTGTTTATGCAGCAAAAAGAGCAGCACTGTTAATTCAGGAAATTTCTGGTGGAACAGTTAGTGAGATAATCGATGTTTATCCCACCCCAATTGAAAACTTTACAGTTGAGTTCAGTTTAGATCAATTATCTAAAATTTCCGGAGAAGAAATTAACAAGCAGTTTGTAATCACCACCTTGAAAAATCTGGATATAGAAATTATTAAGGACTCTAACAATAAATTAACCTTGTCAGTCCCTCCCAAAAAGGTCGATGTTCAACGAGAAATTGATATAATTGAGGAAATACTACGTATATATGGTTATAACAACATAAAAATACCTGCAAAGCTTAATACCTCTATTTCTTATGCTGAGAGGCCTGACAATCTAAAAGTAAAAAATACCATCTCAAATTTCTTAGTGGCAAATGGATTTTACGAGACGATAAGCAGTTCTTTAACAAATCCAATTTATTCAGAGCAATTAGGCAACCCTGATGAAGCAGTAAAAGTTCTTAATCCATTAAGTAAGGAACTGGATACTTTAAGACAATCTATGCTTTACAGTGGATTAGAATCTATTCGTCACAATATCAATCGCCAGGCAAATGATCTAAAGTTTTTTGAATTTGGAAAATCTTATAATAAACAAAAGAACGACTTTATTGAAACACCTCATTTAGCTCTTTTTACTACAGGAAAGAAGCACAAAATGAATGTCCACTCTAAGAATTCAGATGAAAATGTATACTATTTAAAGGCTTGCGTTCAGAATATCTTAAATAGTTTGGGATTAGACTATCATGAATCTTACACTGGGAAATGCTCATTACTTAATCAATACATTGAATATCAAGACAATGAGAAAAATATTTTGGCGAGAATTGGCCAAGTTGAGGAAAAAGCATTAAAAGTATTTGACATTGATCAAGAAGTATTCTATGGAGAATTGGATTGGCAGTTGATAATGGATGAGCTAAAAAACAAATCTATAAAATACACACCAGTTCCTAAATTCCCTGCAGTTAGAAGAGATTTAGCATTATTGATTGATAAGGATATTCCTTTTGCAGATATTCAAAAAATTGCAATAAATATTGATAAAGAATTAGTTAAAAGTGTTGACCTATTTGATATTTATGAAGGAAAACAAATTCCTGAAGGAAAAAAATCATACGCGATAAGCATTGTTTTACATAATACTAATAAGACATTAACTGACGCAGAAGTTGATCACGTAATAGATAAACTCGTAAGCAGTTATTCAAAAGAGATCAATGCGGAAACAAGGTAACTATTTCTTACCGAGATGCTTATAATGGAATTTGCATTTATACATATGTTTATTTAACTTTACCTTAATTAAAGTTCTATGCAAACTTTAACTGTCAAGCTTAATACTATTCATAAAAATGTAGATCATCTAGTTGATCTCAATAAGGATTTTAAAATTAGGAATGA
>JAESQZ010000094.1 GCA_016764955.1 Deltaproteobacteria bacterium
AATGGGCAGCGTAGCGCCGTCATCCCGGACTTGATCCGGGATCCAGTCAATTTTACTGGACCCCGGCTCGGAGGCCGGGGTGACAGCCTGGCGCCACACCCACTCCCATACTTTCTCAGCTCTCTTCGACAATTTAACTTTAGACATATGACTCTCCTCGCTGCGATTGACAGCATGTGGCCGAAAACATATGTGTGTTTGCGGCCATGTTTCTGGCTGCCGCGAACCCCAAAATTTGTTGATGTCGGGGAACGCGGCTTTCCTTATTTGGAGAAATCATACGATGGGTTGTTTTTAGAAGACATCGGTCAAATTACCGATCCATTAAAAAACCGCCCGCGGGACTCACGTTCTATTGACTAACCAATTGATATTAAACAAAATTTCATAAATTTATAGCAGGACTTTTTTCGGGTGTTTCCGAATTTACTCCGGACTTATTTTGGGTTAAACTGAAATTTATTTGCTGTAGAAGCCAAGTTAAGCGACTCAAGCGAAGTTTCCCCGGTAGCAGACTATTTTCGAGCACGCACAAAGATTCCAAAATTTTACCAAGTTCATTTAGGTCAAAAAGATTTCGGCAACGAAGAAACTTCAACTCGAGTTTTACCATTTTGGACCTTTTGCAAAGAATTAAAATTGCCATAAAAAAACCGCCCACGGGACTCACGTTCCTTGGGCGGCCTACGTTCGTTGAACTGATCTTTAAGCCGGATTCTGTCTAGCAAGCGATTGCTCGACTTGCCTCGATGGCCATTCATCTAAGGGCCGCGTTGCCACGACTCTCGAGCGGTCTCATTAGAAGCTCAGCTTGCGGGCACAAGACGACGAGCTTCACCGTAACCTTTCACCAGGTGGGGTTTACCGTGCCAGGCTTGTCTCCAAGCCCGCGGTGCGCTCTTACCGCACCTTTTCACCCTTACCCCCGAAGAGGCGGTATTTTTTCTGTGGCACTTTCCTTCAGGTCACCCTGACCGGCCGTTAGCCGGCACCATTACCCTACGGTGCCCGGACTTTCCTCTCCTTTGTCTCCAAAGCAGCGTCCATCTTTCACAGTTCAGCGAACACTCCCGATAATAGGGGCTTAGAGCCAAAAAACAACCCCCGGTTGACTATAATTTATAACTATATAAAATATATCAGAGCAGGAGTTTTTATGCGTAACTATTTGATTTTAGCTGTTTTTATGACAGCGCCAAACATGATTTTTGCTGCAGAGCACGAAGAAGAGGTTGCCAACTCTATAGTGAGCTCAATTGCATCTCACATAGTGAGCAACGTGCCTGTGTGGACAACAGTTAAAAACAGCGCAACGGCACAAGCAATAGCAACTGTATTTATCATCCCACTGATACCTGAAGGCTACCTAAACCCAAAAGATGAGGTCGCAATGACAGTTTTTCGCGATGTAACCAATACACCTGGGCTCATCGCCAATATTAATACCCAGCAGCTTTTTAAGGCAGGCGGAGAAAATATTATTCATGATCCTTCCCACTTATTAGCCCATAGCACTAAGATTATTCAAAAATTTGTTGTTCCACATGCTCTAAATACCACTCTAGGAACAGACTTGGAACTCGGCTCACGTATTGCATTGTATTCAGCAGATGCATCCACTCGCTTTTTCGTCATGTGGGGAGCTTACATGCAACAAGACCCCGCGCACTTGCAAACTGGTTATTTTACAATAGAAACCGTCAACAAAAGACTGCTTGAAGCAATGCCTGGGAGTCTAATGGTTGTTTTGATTAATGACAAAATATTAAGAGGACTTGGCGTTACCAATTTTATCAACAATGGTATCGATTACTCTCTATCCTGGCTGCCCGGCAACGCATCCGAAAGCATCTATAACCAAAGCTCGAATCAATATTCGCTGACACAAAGATCCTTGGCGATGGCAGCAGGTGGAGTAGCAGGACCATTAATGGCTAATATGCTCAACGGGATGCTGAAAATTTGGATCCCAACTGCTGTAAGTGCTGGTTTGGATTCTTGGGGAATAACAGCGCCCAGCGGTGCACTATTGGCTATCATGCTCCCTAGTTTCCCAAAACAATTTCTTAGCATCTTTGCTAATAAAGTTATCTCTAACTATATATTCATGATTCTTCACCCATCGATTATGAATGGCATTAAAAAAATTCCAGAAGGCCCTTATAAGACAGGAGGCGTAGTCACTGCTTCTTTGATTTTACTAGAATGGAATCATGAATTTTTAAGCAATATAGTAAACTTTCTAAGCGCCACAAGACAAATTGCGAACGAGGTTTATACTGGCTCTGGACAAGATGATTAAAGCAATTTAACAAACTCTTTTTCAGACAGAACTTTAACGCCGTGCTTAAGCGCGGCTTTTTCTTTGCTGCTTGCTTTACCCTCGGACTCGCCAATAACCAAATAATCTGTTTTGGCAGATACGCTCGATGGCGTTTGGCCACCTAGTGCGCGCACTTTCTTTTGAATTTCTTTGCGATCAAAATGCTGAAGCGCGCCCGTAAAGGCCACGCTTTTGCCGTATAAAACATGATCTGTTTGCAACTCTTTGGCGCTAGCTTCTTTGACTTGGACTTCTGTTAAAAGCGCATTAATCTCGTCATCAAAAGCTTTGAAGCCCTGCTGAACTGATTCTGCAATAGACTCCCCAACGCCAAAAATACTCGTTAGCTGATCGAAACTTGCTTGCTGGAGCTTCTCGAGACTTTTAAATCGCTCAGCAAGTGCATTGGCAATACTTGGCCCTAACTCATCAAAGCCAAGCGCTGTTAAAAAGTCTGGCAGTTCTATAAATCGCTTTTGGTTAATTTGCGCCAGCAATTTGCTGGCCAGCTTTTCACCCATACGTTCTAAACTCAGCAACTTATCGCGTGTTAACTTAAATAAGTCTGCAGGTTCTTTTAAAAAGCCAGCATCTATTAATTTGAGAATAATTTTTTCGCCAAACCCTTCGAGTTCTAGCACCGATGCAAAGTGAATTAATCTCGAAGTTATAATATCTGGGCAAGTCGCTGGGTCTGGGCAAATTAAAAACTCGCCATCAATAATCACCTCACGCTTGCATGATGGGCAATGCGTTGGCGCTTGAATTGGCGAGCCGCCTACGGCCTCTACCACTTGCTCAACATGTGGAATCACACCGCCACGGCGCGTAATATCGACAATGGCTTTTTCAGTTAAATGCAGGCTCTTAAAAATCGTTAAGTTATGCAAAGACGCGCGAGATACCATCGCACCTGATACAAAAACAGGCTCCACAATTGCCACGGGCGTAATCGCGCCAGTTCGGCCCAGCGACCACTCAACTGCTTTAAGCTCCGTATGCGCGCTTTCACCTTGGAATTTATAGGCAATGGCCCACCTGGGATGATGGGCTGTCACGCCAAGTCTTGTTTGCTCGCTGACTTGGTCGGCCCTAAACACCACGCCGTCAATTTCATAATCGATTTTATCGCGCTTTTTTTGCCAGTCTTTATAATGCTCATCGCAAGCATCTGCTGACTCAAAAACGGCCGTTGGCATGGTCTCAAAACCCAGCTCTTTGAGAAAATTAAACTTCTCGACTTCGGTTTTTAAATCTGTGCCGTCGATATCATAGGCAAAAAAACAGAGTCCATAGGCAGCAGATTTGTCTGGCTCTTTTTGTTTGAGCGCGCCTGCGGCAAGATTTCTTGGGTTCGAAAAATCTTTTTCATAGTGAGCCTTGAAGCGTGAAAGCTTCATATAAATCTCGCCCCGTACTTCGAATTCCGAGCTCGGGGGAATTTTGTTGGGAATGCCCTTAATCCGCAACACATTCGCTGTAATATCTTCGCCAACTTGACCATCGCCTCGTGTTGCTGCAAGCGTTAAGTTGCCTTTGGGGTCATAATGAATTGAGCAGGCAATGCCATCTATTTTGGGCACCCCCAAAGCGGAACCGTGAATTTTCTCAAACCACTTTGCGAATTTATTTAGGTCATAGCTCTTATCAAGCGAGAGCATAGGTCTTTTGTGTTTGATCTTTTTGCTGGCGATACTTAAATCTGAGCCGATTTCTCGAAGAGCTTTTGAGTTAGGCTTGAGTTCTTTGAGGCGTTCTACCAAGCGATCAAATTCTGGATCGCTAATCTCAGGTGCGCTTAGAACAAAGTAGGCGTAGTTATGGTGGCGTATTTGTTCTTCAAGCTGCTTTATCTCGTTAGTCATACTACTTCAACAACTGATTAATCCTATCAGCTGTTTCAGGGCTCCGATCACGAACCCATTTAATTTCAGGCACAATACGAAGCTTCACTTTGCGGCCTACCTCTTGCCGCAATGATTTTTTCTGAGCCTCTAGATATTCAAGCGTGTCTGAACAAGCTTTATCAGACCCAAAAATCGAAAAGAAAACTTTTGCAGAACTTAAATCTGGGCTTACTTCAACGTCTAAGATCGTCAAAAAAGCCGG
>JAESQZ010000095.1 GCA_016764955.1 Deltaproteobacteria bacterium
AGCCTAAACCTCGATCATGATGCCCATGCCAATCCAAAGCAATCTGCTTACCCACAAGCTTACGCGTCCACTCAACAAGCGCCCTCACACCGCCTGGGTTAGAATGCCCCACGGTGTCGCACAAAACCAAGCGCTTTACGCCCATCTCAACCACTCGGCTAAACAGAGTGCTCAAAACATCCGGGTGAGAACGCGTGGTATCTTCGGTTACAAAAGCGACTTCTAGATTTTGAGCAAGCGCAAATGCGAGAGCCTCTTCAGTCGTGCTCAATAATTTATCCAAATCCCAGTCTTCGACTGCTTGCCTAATCGGGCTTGTGCCTAAAAAGCAATAAGCCTCAATAGGCAAGCCAACTTGCTGCTGTATTTGAGCAACCGGCTCGATGTCAATTCGAAGTGTCCTGGCTGCACACGAAATTTTCAAGTCTAGTTTTTGGTCAGCAATGTATTTGGCTAAAGCCGCTGTGTTTTCTGCTGCTCGCTTGCCAGCACCCGGCAAACCAATGTCGGCAATGGTAATGCCAAGCTCACTCATCAGCTCAAGCATCTGGCATTTTTCAACCACCGTAGGCTCCCGCACCGACGGTGATTGCAAGCCATCTCTTAGCGTTTCATCACAAAGCTCAACAGACTTGAATCTTGCTTTCGTGTTCCAGTCGTAAATCAGATCTTTCATTGCAAGGTAAATATACCAGTTTGTTCCCCATTGGCGCCAAGCAAAGAATGCGCTTCGTATACCCCGCTTTTAGGATCCGTAAACTTGAGCTCGATTTCCAGGCCCTCATCAGAATGCAAGCCGCCTGTAGACTGCAGCATTAGTTGGCCTTTGTGGAAAGCGTATTGGCCAACGCTCTCTACTTTTCCATTCGCGCTACGCGTTTCAAAAGTATTAGGCCCCATAAAAACGGTTGAAAACTGATAGCCCTCCTGGCCAGCAAAAATACCTGTCGCAGAAGTCACAGTTCCCTTAAGGGTTTTACCTTCCAAACTTACTGACGAATCAGGCCCACTTTTTTGACAACCCAAAACCAACATCACAAAGAGCAAAGCGATTCTCATTCTTATGCTCCTAAACCGAAATGGACTAGTTTGTCAAAACTTCGATCCCACAATTCGCTGGCATGACAGGAGCCCCATTGACAGTTCAGCTGCTTTTTAACACACAAAAAGCCTAGTTTGGGCGCATAACTCAGCGGTAGAGTGTTACCTTCACACGGTAGAAGTCACAGGTTCGAATCCTGTTGCGCCCACCAATGCGTTACCTAGTCACACCTGCTTTGCCCTATGCAAATGCCCATTTACATCTGGGGCACTTAGTAGAACATGTCCAAGTTAATACGTTTGTGCGTGCATTACGTATGGCAGGCGAGGATGTCATGTACGTTTGCGGCGCAGACAGCCACGGCACCCCCGTAGAAATCGCCGCCCAAAAAGCAGGCCTGCCACCTGAGCAATATGTCAAAAACTGGCAAAAGATTTACGAAGATACTTTCAAACAATTCAGCATTGAGTTTGATAACGGCTTTGGCAGTACACACACCGAGTCCAATAAAAAACACGCCGAACAAATTTTTAACAAACTAAACGAAGCGGGCCATATCACGACTCGTGAAATCGACCAGCTTTTCGACCCCAAAGCCAATCGATTTTTGCCCGATAGATTAATTAAAGGCCAATGCCCAAAATGCAACGCCGAAGACCAATACGGCGATAGCTGTGAAAAATGCGGCAGCACTTACAGGCCAACAGAGCTCATTAACCCAGTGAGTACTTTGAGTGGTGAAAAGCCTGTTTTGAAGAGCAGCAAGCATTATTTCTTTGAGCTTTCTCATTACGCTGAAAAGCTCAAAAAGTGGACTCAAACACCTGGCGTTATCCAACATGAGATTCAAAACTCTCTACAAGCTTGGTTTAAAGAAGGCCTGCGTGACTGGGACATCAGCCGCGATGCGCCTTATTTTGGTTTCTTAATCCCAGGTGAAAAAGACAAATATTTCTATGTCTGGCTCGATGCGCCGATTGGCTATATTAGCTTGAGCGACTTAGCTGGCGGACTAGATCGCTGGAATGATCCTGACACCAAAATCGTCCACTTCATTGGCAAAGATATTACTTATTTCCATACGCTATTTTGGCCAGCCATGCTCATGGGCGCAGGCTTCACTCTACCTAGCCAAATTGCGATTCATGGCATGTTGACCATCAACGGCGAAAAGATGTCTAAATCACGAGGCACATTTATTTCTGCTAAGCGCTATGCCAAACATTTAAGCCCAGAAGCGCTGCGTTATTACTTTGCATGCAAACTTTCTAACAGCATCGAAGATATTGATTTGAGCTTCGAAGACTTCACCGCACGCGTAAACGCAGACTTGGTCAACAAAGTTATTAACCTCATCAGCCGCACCGTGCCCTTACTTCACAGAAACTATGAAGGCAAACCAAGCAAACTCAACGCTGATATAGTCTCTCAAGTCTCTAAACTTGCTCATAAAATAGAGCCTCTATATCGAGCATTAGATACTGCTCAAGTCGTTCGAGAAGTTGTGCATATTGCAGATATCGCTAATAAATATTTGCAAGATAACGCCCCTTGGGACAAAAACAAAAACACGCCAGAGCAAGCTCATGAGCAGCTCAGCACGGCGTTGTGGGCAGGCAAAGTTTGCATTGGCCTGCTTAAACCCATTATCCCCAATATTGCTTCTCAAGCTGAATCCATATTAAAACTCAAACCATTGGACTTCAAAAACTTGACTAACCCACTGGATACCAACCAAGCTCTCGAAAAATATCAGCATCTTTTCCAACGCATCGACCCTAAAAAGATTACAGCCATGTTAAACGACACGCCAGCACCTCAAAAAGACAACTCGCACATCTCGATCAATGACTTTGTGAAAGTCGATTTGCGCGCAGCCAAAGTCATTGAAGCCAAAGACGTTGAAAACTCCAACAAGTTGATTTCAGTCACCCTCGATGTTGGACCTTTGGGTAAGCGCCATGTGTTTTCTGGCCTAAAGCCACACATCAAGCCAGAAGAGCTGGTTGGTAAAATGGTGATTTTAGTGGCAAACTTAGCACCGCGCAAAATGAAATTTGGCTTAAGCGAAGGCATGATCTTAGCCTCTGCAGACACTGAAGATACGCCAAGCTTAATTCATGCATCTAAACAAGCCAAGCCAGGTGATAAGGTAACTTAACCTTTCACTTGTCATACCAGCGAAGGCTGGTATCCAGTTTTCGCCCACGGATGTGGGCCAAGGTGCCACAGCCCAGCCCGACAGGGCTGGGTTAATGTCGACGATACATTTTAAGCCCCTGGAAGGGGTGTGGCA
>JAESQZ010000096.1 GCA_016764955.1 Deltaproteobacteria bacterium
CCACGCATAAAATCCGACATGTTGAACACCAAACCAAATTTTGGCGCCTCATGTTTGATAATCTTTATTTGATCCAAGAGCGCGAAACCGGCAAGCCGCACTCTGCTAGAACCGATAATCCTGACTCGACGTTATTTGGCGTTTCCTACCCAAAGCACCGCCGCCAGAAAATTTGGAGCATCGCATGCGAACACGCCCGGCATATAGGCCGTTGAGGTAGATGAAAATCAACCAGATACGCGGTGAGTTTCCCTCTCCCCTTGAGGGAGAGGGACCAAGGGTGAGGGGTTCACCCGTTAAACATATGCGTGAGAGATCCATACTTTGATGGTTTTACGTTTCTGGAACAATCAGGTGTTTCGAGCGTGAACCCCTCACCCTTAGTCCCTCTCCCTCAAGGGGAGAGGGAAACTCACCGCATATCTGGTTAATTTTCTTTCAACTCACTTCGTACAAGTCCTCACGGCCTTTTTAATGCCATCTAAGTCTTGCAGCTCGGCCAAGAAGGCATCAGAAGGATTCACACGAACATGATCACCACAAATCATATAGGTATTAAAGCCTTCTGCGTGCTCAAAAATAAGCCGCATGGGTTTTTGACCTCGGTGACGCTCACAAATGGCTTGGATCGTGTTGAACAGCTCCGGCGACTCAGCGCCTACGGTTAAGTCCACAAATCGGGTTTTTTCTGCTTGGGCTGTTGCAAGCATTTCACAGCTTTCAAGCCGCATCTTCGGCATCGCGACGATGCCTTCATCGTCGATGTCATCGATTAAAATTCGGCCCTTGATAATCAACGGCTCGTTGCTTTTTAAAAGCGCTTCGTGCTCGGCATAGACTTTAGAAAAAGCCAATACTTCTACACGCCCAAAATTATCTTCTAGATTAATCACCGCCCAGCGGCCATCGCCGCTCTTTAAAGGCCGCTCTTTTAAATCTGCCACAATGCCCATGACGTGAACGATCTCGAGATGCCTGGTTTGGGTTAATTGCGGCGTCGCTAAAACGCCTAAGCGCTTGGCTTCAGGCTGATAACGATCCAATGGGTGGCCAGAGAGATAAAAGCCTAAAGTCTCGCGCTCAAAGTTCAGCCTCTCTTTCTCCTGCCACTCTTTGCAGGGCTCATAAACTTCGGTGTTAGACGACTCAAGCGTTCCAAACAAAGTTGTTTGCCCGCGCGCTTTATCTTTTTGGGTCTTTTGGGCAAGCCCCATCGCCTTTTCAACCGACATAAACAGCTGCTTACGAGGGCGTTCAAAGCTATCAAAAGCACCCGATTTAATCAGCGCTTCTAAAACTCGCTTATTCACTTTTTGCAAAGGTACTTGCTCACAAAACTGGAACAAGTTCTTAAATGACCCATGCTCTTGACGTGTCTCCAAAATAATCTGCAGCGCAGACTCACCTAAGCCTTTGATGGCTTCTAAGCCAAATCGAATTCGGGCCTCATCTACCGTAAAGCGCCTCATTGAAACGTTAATATCTGGCGGCAATACTTCAATCTTAGAACCACGCGCCTCTTGGATATACTTCACGACGTCTTCAGTAGAGCCAGATGAGGTTGTAAGCAAAGCCGCCATAAACTCAACCGGATAATAACATTTCAGATATGCCGTTTGATAAGTAATCATGGCGTAAGCAGCGGCATGGCTCTTATTAAAACCATAGCCTGCGAATTTCTCAATTGAGTCGAAGATGCCTCCTGCTTGTTCTGAATCGACGCCTTTATCTTTACAGCCCTGCACAAACTCTGCGCGCTGTTTCTCCATCTCCTCAAACTTTTTCTTACCCATCGCGTGGCGGAGCAAGTCGGCTTTGCCGAGGCTATAACCCGCCAACACTTGGGCCGATAACAAAATTTGCTCTTGATAGACAAAAGTCCCATAGGTCGGCTTCAAAATCTCTTCCAGTGAGTCATGCGGGTAAACGACTTTTTTGCGCCCATGTTTTCTGTCTACAAATTCATCGACCATCCCTGATTGCATCGGGCCCGGTCGATAAAGCGCACCAGCGGCGATAATATCCTCAAAGCAATCTGGTTTGAGCTTGCGGCACAAATCTTGAAAGCCACTTGATTCAACCTGAAAAATACCTAAAGTATCCCCCGACGCGATAAGCTCATAAACAGCCTTTGAGTCTTCGGCATCAGGCGAAAGCATCTCTGCTTGGATTGGCTCTTTGCCTTCTTTCTTAAGCCGCTCGTTTACCAAGTCTTCAGCATTCGAAATAACGTCTAGTGTCTTGAGCCCTAGAAAGTCGAATTTTACTAAGCCGGCATACTCGACTTTGTCTTTGTCAAACTGTGTAATCAACTCGCCATTTTGGCCTTGAAACAAAGGCACATACTCGACTAAAGGCTTATCTCCAATCACCACACCAGCTGCATGCATCCCCACTTGGCGATATAAACCCTCAAGCACCCGAGCTGTATCCAAAATGCGCTGATAGACTGGGTCGTCTTTAGCTTTTTCTTTAAGTTTTGGCGCATACTCCAAAGACTCATCCAAGTCTGGCTTTTTGCCATCCACCAACAGTGGCATCGGCTTGGTTAACTCATTGATTTCAGAAAATGGCACGCCCAAAGTTCTAGCGACATCTTTGACAGCACTCTTAGGATTTAAGCCCGAATACGTCGCAATTTGGCCCACGTGATCGCGGCCATAACGCTCGGTGACATATTGAATCACCTCGCCACGGCGCTCCTGCATGAAATCGATATCAAAATCGGGCATGGACACACGTTCAGGATTCAAAAAGCGTTCAAAAAGCAGTTTATAGGGGATTGGGTCAATATCAGTAATACGCAATGCGTAAGCCACCAAGCTACCAGCGCCGGAGCCTCGACCTGGGCCTACACGAATACGCTCGTCTTTGGCCCAGTTAATAAAGTCCTGAACGATTAAGAAATAACCGGGAAAGCCCATCTTAAAAATCACACCAAGCTCAATCTCAAGCCGTGCTTTATATTGATCCTGGTCGACTTTATAGGGAAACCCTTTAAAGCGTCTTTCGAGGCCTTTGTAAGTGAGCGCTCGCAAGTAATCTTCTTCGTCTTTGTAATTATCAGGAATTTGAAAGCTCGGCAAAAAAGTTTGGCCTAGCTGCATATCGACTTTGCAACGAGCCCCTACTTCACAGGCGGTCTCAAAAGCTTTGGCATAGTCTGATTTAAGCAAGTCCCACATCTCTTGGCCAGAACGAATATAAAACGCATCAGTTTCATGCTTATGCAAACTTGGATCATCCCAAGCTTTTTGCTGCCTAATGGCCATCAAAATATTTTGGGCGTCATGCTCTTCACGATTTACATAGTGGCAGTCATTCGTCGCAATCAGCCTCAAGCCCTCATCGCGGGCCATCTCAGCCAAGTGGGCATTGACTTTGTTTTGGATATCAATGCCGTTGGGTTGGACTTCCAAAAAAAAGTGGTCCGGCCCAAAGATGCGTTTAAAATCGCGAACAGCTTCACGTGACCCGTCTAAATCACCCTTGGCACATTTTTTGCCAACTTCGCCACCTAGGCAAGCGGTAGAAGCAATAATTCCTTCGCGATGTTCATAGAGCATGTCTTTATCCATGCGCGGGTAAAAATACTTGCCGTCACAAAAAGCTTTTGAAGAAAGCTTACGCAAATTTTCGTAGCCAATATTATTCTCAGCCAGCAATATTAGATGAAAATTTTCACGAATCTTGTCAGTATGCTTGGCCTTACCCGTCACATAAGCTTCGATACCCATGATGGGTTTGATGCCAGCCGCTTGTGCCTGAGAATAAAAATCGAGCGCCCCAAACATGTTGCCATGATCCGTCACAGCGACTTGCTTCATGCCCAACTCGCCAACGCGCTTCACCAAGTCTTTAATGCGAATAGCACCGTCTAAAAACGAATACTGGGTATGTAGGTGCAAATGCGCAAAATCGTTGGCTGACATAGGGCTTGTTAGCTTGCCAAAAGTCAGCCACTATTGCAAATTGGTATTCGCATAAAAATTGCCGCTCTATCACTCATTCTCCCAGGCCTTGGCCAGTTAGCCCAAGGCAAGCGCGCCAATGGCTTAGCGCTGATCAGCGCTTGTTTAGGCATGCTTACTTGGCTTTAGGCAAAGACTCTTGACGTGTTTGAAACTTGTAATACATAATTTTTTATATCAATATCATGATACTGCCACTCAGTGATTTTAAAACCACGCACACAGGCGATTATTTCAAGCCCTGCTTGTAATAAACCTACTGCCCTAAGCAGCGTTACCATAGTTTCAGGTGCTTGCCATACCAAGCTCAACTTAAAAACGCTTGGCCCCATGCCAGGCTCAAACTTCATACGCTCAAAGCCCAAAGCCATAGCAATTTCATGAATACTTTGAGAAAACTCGGCAAACACCGCCATCATTTTAATATCGGAAATCTTTGACTCATAAGCAGGCAAGTTTGTGTCGTCGTCGCGATTCAACATAAATTCAACGCTCCACTTGTCACGCCAGCGGAGGCTGGCATCCAGTGTAAGTTCAGACATATTCTGGATGCCAGCCTCCGCTGGCATGACAGACAAGGGCACAGCAAACACAAGCGGCATTGCTAAAGACTCGACTTTTAATGGCTCACCAATTTGAATCCACTCACAAGCTTCATCAGCAATCCAAGATTTAAAACGCGACTCGTTTTGAAAAGCCACCCACTGCATTAATTCCATATAAGCCCACTTCTTGCTTTTTGAAGCGCCAAAATCAAGGGTGTCTTTATAAATAACCATAACGGCTCATTGTCATGCCAGCGAAGGCTGGCATCCAGAAAGGCCGCCAGATATAAACTGGATACCAGCCTCCGCTGGTATGACAGCATGGAGCATTGTGAATTGAAACGCCAACATCACCTTGAAGTCCAAAGCCAAGTGAGCACACCTGATGGCACTGGTTTATTTGTCCGAGTCATTCAGCAGCCTTCTGCCCTAGGCAAAATGCCGATTATCTTAAACGATGGCCTGGGTTGTAATGGCTTTATTTGGAAACACTTTATTGACTACTTCCAGCATCAGCACCCGATTATTCACTGGCATTATCGAGGACACGGCCACTCAGATATCCCTAGTGAGCTAGACTCGATCAACATTCCCCAAATTGCCAGCGACATGACATTTGTCTTGGATCACTTACGCATTAAAAAAGCCCTTCTAGCCGGGCATTCCATGGGCGTGCAAGTTGCTTTAGAAGCCTATCACCAGTTCCCTGAAAAATTTACTGGCTTGGCACTTTTAAACGGCAGCTATGAGTATCCATTAAAAACTTGGCAAGCAAGCCAAAAGCGCAACGCAAAACCAACGCTTTTAAATCAACTCATGAATACATTTTTTGAGCCGTTTTATGAGTTAGGCAGCGACTATTTTCATCATATAGAACCTGTTTGGTCCAAGTTTCTCAGAACAGATATTCCATACCAATTTGCAACGCTATTCGAAGTCAACCGTGCTTTAATAAACAAGCCAGACTTTAAGCCTTATTTTGATCATCTTGCCGACATAAAGCCTCATGTGTTTTTCAAAACCATGAAAAACTATTCTGAGCATAGCGCCAAAGCCGTGCTTTCAAAGATTCAAGTCCCAACCCTGATTATCTCTGGGGGGCAAGACACTTTTTCTCCTCGCTGGGTAGCTTTGGATATGCATCATGCTGTTGAGAATAGCGAAATGCTCTTTATACCTAGCGGCACTCATTGCACCCTTATTGAACATCCTGAACTTATACAACTTAGAATTGAGAAGTTTCTATGGTCACTACAAATACAGCAGTCAAAGAATTCATGCAGGAGCACTACCGGCACTTCAACGCCAAAAGCTGCGTCGAAGCGGCAGAGGGCTACTGCGAACAGTTAAGCTCAGGCAACAAAATGCTCGTCACACTCGCTGGAGCAATGAGCACCGCTGAGCTTGGGCGTTCATTAGCTGAAATGATTCGCCAAGATAAAGTTCATGCGATTTGCTGCACAGGCGCCAACTTAGAAGAAGATCTTTTTAACCTCGTCGCACACAAGCACTATGAACGCATCCCAAACTGGCGAGCGCTTAGTGCCCAAGATGAGATGGCTTTACTCGAAAAGGGCCTTAACCGCGTTACAGACACCTGCATCCCCGAAGAAGAAGCCATGCGTGCCATCGAGCACGTGATTTTAAATCGCTGGGTAAAAGCAGACCAAGCTGGCAAATCTTATTTCCCGCATGAGTTCATGTATCAAATGCTTTTATCAGGCGAGCTTGAAAGCGCCTATCAAATCGACCAAAAAAATTCTTGGCTCTTAGCGGCTGCTCAAAAAAATCTCCCGATTTTTACGCCCGGCGCTGAAGACGCGACTTTGGGTAATATATTTGTTTCCAACTATATAAAGGGCAATATTAAAAACTTAGATACGATTAAGAGCGGCTTTCACCAGATGAACCAACTAGTTCACTGGTACCAAGAAATAACTCAACATAATAGCTTGGGCTTTTTTCAAATCGGCGGCGGCATTGCAGGCGATTTCCCCATCTGCGTGGTGCCTTTGATTAGCCAAGACTTACAAAAGCCTGCCAAACTATGGAGTTATTTCTGCCAGATTAGCGACAGCACAACGTCATATGGCTCTTACAGCGGCGCTACCCCAAATGAAAAAATCACCTGGGGCAAGCTCAACGCCGATTCGCCTAAATTTATTATTGAATCAGATGCAACGATTGTGGCGCCGTTGATATTTGCTTATGTGTTGGGGTGACCTGGCCCCAATGTGCGTGGCACCTGGCCCCACGCGTGCACGCACCTTCGGCGCTGCGCCCGCTGGTGGCCAGGCTGTGGCAGCCATGAGCCTTCCAGGCCCGAAAAAC
>JAESQZ010000097.1 GCA_016764955.1 Deltaproteobacteria bacterium
AACCATTATCGCCAGTATAGCTGCCATCTACAAATGAGTGTGCAGGCGTGGGTGTAGCATCGCCCGTATCTGCTGCTGTACAAATTACATCAGCGCCTTTATTGCCATTAGTTTCTGTTGTGGTGCCGTCTTTACCATTTGTAGCCGTTGCTGGTACATCTGCTGTGACACTGGCCTCACCTTTTATGCCAGCGGTTGCTGTGGCTGTTCCGCCTGCAAATCCAGTTGGTTCATCATCTGAACCGTTTCCACCGGTCGCAACAGCATCGCCGCCATCGCCTGCAACGACATCATTGATGGTAATATTGTCAACGCCTGTAACGCCGCGCGTTCTTAAGACTTTTTTGTTATCTGCGCCAGCACCACCGGTTGCCGTTGCTGTACCACCATCTTTTTTAGAGCACCTAGGACGGGTGCAGCCAGTTGCTGTAGCCTTACCGCCATCGCCGCTTTTGCCGGGGGTGATGGTCATTTTTTTGATGTCAATCGCGCCCTTAGCGGTAATTTTCAAGTTGCCAGAAGGGCCGCCTTTGCCGGCAATTGCTGTGGTATCGCAAAGTGTTTGGGTGGGTATTGCTGTTGCATCGCCGCCTTTACCGCCGTTGGCGAGTTTAACGGTGAAATTAACAGCCGTGAATTTACCGCCGGGGACTTTGATTCGAAGGCTAGGTGCTGTTTGATCAGCATCAGTGCCAGTGGCAGTGCCTTCTTTAGTTTCATCTGTGCCATTTAGTGCATCAGGCACTGTGATATTGACGTCTATGAATTCAACATCGCGGTTTCTTGGAAAGAGCAAAAAGACAAAAGGTCTTGTGCGATCAATGGGGCTAGGTGAATAGTTGCCACGAACACGCCAAGGCGGTCTTACTTGAGCCCTGGGGAGAGCGGAATCCGCTTTGTGGGGTGCCATGCTTGCAGTGGTTGGTGGAGGTAGTGGTATGTTGCCTACGATATTGCCATCGACCGCTTCCCCTTTGTCGACAGCAGAGTCTGCGATGATCTCATCATCTGATTGTGCGTCTGCAATGTCGCTGACGATTTTGATGGAATTGGCGGCTGTATAACTGAAATTTTCGCCGAAGGTTTAGTTGCCCTTTGCAACAATGACAACAGAGTCGCTCGTTGTACCAGCAAAAGTACCATTAATGGTCGCATCGCCTTCAAAAATGAGTGTCGCTCCGCCTTGGAAGGTCAGTGTGCCGTCAATGGTTTCTGCACTATTGGTGACTGTAATAGCTGCTCCGGGTGCGGCGGTTTTGCTTTCACTGCTAGAAAGTTGAAGTGACTCAACAGACCCTGCCCCCGAGAAATCTGCTTGTGACGCTGAAGTGCCAGAGTCGCCACTACAGGCAGTTAGGCCTAAAAAGGCTAAAGAAAAAATAAACGATAATATGCGCATGATGAATCCCCTTTTTTATATGCGCTGAAATTTTAGCACGGGCTTTTTAGAGGATTCAATATAATAGTCACCCTGGCGTAGGCCAGGGTCTAGAGATGCTGGCCTGCGCCAGCATGACAGCGTTTGCTAAGGCTTCTCTATTAAGCGCTTCGCTTGATTAAGCTCAAACGCGTCGCCACGGGTGAGCTTAGACAAGATTTGGTTCTTATCACGTTCGGACTGAGCCAATGTGAGTAAGCCTTCTGGAGTGCAGGCATAGCGTCTGTGCACACCTCTGGCACTCATGGGGCCGCTGACGATTCGGCAGTTAGTGGGTTTGTAGCCAGCGCCTTGTTTTGAAATCGCCAAATAGCTGCATTTGAGAGAATCTCGATTTAGGCCTATTTGTAGGTCTATATTCAAAAGCTCTTTGGGTCGTTTGTAATTTAATTCTGCGTGGCACCAATTATTGCGATCTTTGAGCAAAGGGCAAGTTTCTACTTTAGGTGGGCAGGGCGCGATGATTTCAACAGGAGTTTCTTGATAAAGCCAATCTCTGAGGCGCATGAGATCTCGAGTAGGGACCTTTGAGGCAGGTTCGACAATCAGCAAAATGCCTTTAGGAGCTAGCTGGTTCTCTGCATGGGCGATTAAAGTTTTCTTGTCTTCTATATAACGCTCCCCAGAGCCAAACTCATTGAGCACATGAGCCATGATGATCAAATCTGGTTTGAAGCGCGGTTTCCAGTATTTTGGAGGGCCTTTTAGGTTGGCCCGAGCAAATTTAATATTTGGTAGCGATTTGTCTTTCAGAATGCCCTGTATGAATTCAAGGCCAGCTTTCATGGGCCCTAAGTCTTGATCGACTGCGAGAACTTCTGAAAGCTTACCAAAGGCCAGGTGCGCGCCGAGGATTCCAGATAGAGGCCCCGCACCTAGATCGAGTACTTTTGGGGCCTCAAGTTTAATATTAAGAGATTTAATTAACTGAGCGATTTTGTTGGCATAAAGCGGCAGGTAATAGCCAAGATAAGCACGGCGCAGGGCAGGTTTTCGAAAGTACTGCGAAAGCTCTGTGGAGCGTTCTTCAGTCAAGGCACTCCAAAGCATTTGGATGTCTTTTTTCAAATCCGAGGGATGTTTTGATTCAGCTAATTGAAAAGCTTGGTATTCTAGATTCATGGATTTTGCCAATCGTGTGCCCCCTCCTTGGATTATAGAGGAAGAGCACCGTAAAAAAGAAGAGCGCCGCAAAAAGAAGGAGAAAGAGGAGGAGGGCGTTCGCTTACCGCCTCCTAGCGAAGAACCGCGTGAGGAGCCTCCTGCACCCTCTAAAACACCAACTGATGAAGAACCAGGCCATCGTCGGGTGGTGATTATCGATCTTTAGGCGCGCTCAATATATTCGCCATTTTTGGTGTCTATTTTGATGCTGTCGCCTTCGTTGACAAAAAGTGGAACTTGGGTTTTTAGGCCTGTTTGAAGTTTAGCTGGCTTGCTCGCGCCTGTGACTGTATTGCCGCGAACGGCTGGGTCGCATTCGGCTATTTGCAAGACTACTTGTTTGGGAAGTTCAATATTAATGGCGCGTTCTTGATAGAAGAGCAGTGAAACTGTGATGCCTTCTGTCAAATAAAGAGCACTGTTACCTAAAGTCTTACTTGGAACTTCGAATTGCTCGTAGCTTTGAGGATCCATGAAATGATAAATGTCATCAGAGGCATATAAGTATTGGACATCGCGGTCATGCAAGTCTGGCACTTCAACTTTATCGCCTGAACGAAAGGTGGGAGCTGTCGTAATACCTGTGAGCAAATTCCTGAGCCGGGTGCGAACAATGGCTGCGCCCTTACCGGGCTTGTGGTGCTCGAACTCCATGATTTGATAGGGCTCACCTTTAAAAAGTATTCTCAAGCCGCGCTTAAAATCAGATGTACTGTACATGGATTATGGAACTAGCCTGGCAGCTAGTTATTTTCAAGTGGTCTTGTTTAGGCTAAGTGTGAGCAATGACTTCTTATATATTTGGGCAACATGCGGTTCAAGCTGTTTTAGAGCATCAATCTCAGCGTGCACTTAAGTTGATTGTTGGCGAGGGTATGTCGCGTGATGAGGCAGCCCAGCAGGCCAAAAAGAAGGGGCTTCAAGTTCAAACTTGGCCGAAGGCTCGTTTCAAAGAGAAATTTGGAGCTGGTGTTGTGCATCAAGGCTTAGCGCTAGAAGTTCGTGAGTTCCCTTATGTGGATCTAGAATCTATTTTGGCAAAGAAACCGAGTTTGTGTGTGGTTTTAGACAGCATAGAAGATCCAAGAAACTTGGGCAGGGCTGCACGTTCAGCTTATGCTTTAGGTGCTGAGGCCTTGGTGATTCCTAAAGATCGCTCGGCAGATATAACTGCTACGGCTGAAAAAGCCGCAGTGGGTGCCTTGGCGAAGTTGCCTGTTGTTCGAGTTGCAAACTTAAATCGGGCTTTAGAGGCTTTTAAAAAAGCTGGTTTATGGATAATTGGCAGTAGCGATAAGGCTTCTATGCCAGCTTGGAAGTGCGATTTAACAAAGCCAGTTGCTTTGGTAATTGGCAACGAAGAAAAAGGCCTGCGTAGGCAAGTGCAAGAAAACTGTGATGAGTTGCTCCAAATTCCCATGGCCGAACCTGGGATGAGTTTAAACGCAGCTGATGCCGTGACGGTTTTGCTTTATGAAGTCTTAAGGCAGCGGAGCTAAATCGACGTTAACAGCGAATAATAAATCCCTATAGCAATGCTGACCAGTATCACGACTACGCTTCCAATCACCCAATTGCCCCACTCGGTTTGAGCAGGATCTTCGCTAGGCTCTTCAGCTTCGAATTCCTGCTCGTGCTCATATAAACTAAGTGCTTTAAGCATGTCTGAAACTTCTTGGTAGCGCTTGTCGGGCTCTTGCTTAGTCGCTCTTTGGATCACTCGGGCTAAATCTTTTTGGTGTAGAGATTCTGAAAAATCTTTGAGTTGGCGCGCTAAAGTATCTTCAGGGGAGTCTCCGCTGAAGAGCTTGTGGCCAGTAAGCATGTAGGCTAGCAGAGCGCCTAAGCTGTAAATGTCAGATTGTTTGCTGGCTGGCTGGCCTAAGATAATCTCAGGCGCAATGTAACCTGGCGTGCCTCGGAATTTGCCGCGCTTTTCAGGTATCAGTATGCCAATATCGATGAGTTTGGCCACGCCGTTTTCGACCAAGATATTGCCTGGTTTGATATCTAAATGCAAAATTCCGGCTTCATGTAAGGCTTGAACTCCGTCTGATATGCCTTTGATAGTAGGCCATATTTCTTGAAATGGCATTCCCTCGTCTGGGGGAATAAGTTTGTAAAGTGGATCGCCAGCTAAGTACTCCATGGCATAAAAAACGTTGCCCTCTTCATCTAAGCCGGCGTCTAATACTCGCACGATATTTGGGTGATTGAGTGTTTTTAAGATCTTAGCTTGGTTGAGTAGCTTATGCTGCTCTTCTTCGGTTGGCCTAGAAAACAGCTTGAGAGCTACTTTTTGGCCTGTGGCTTTTTCTTCACCCAAAAATACAGCAGAACGATCTACTTTGCCCAATGGCTTTGTTACGATATATTTTTCCATTAATATATGATAACATTATTTCGAATGAGGGTGGCTTTTGTCGTATAATTTAAATAAGTAATCTAAATTAATTTGAGTGTATTTTTGAGTGGTTGAAAGTGAGCTGTGGCCTAGCATTTCTTGGATTCCACGCAAGTCAGCGCCACTTTCAAGCAAGTGGGTGGCAAAGGCATGGCGAAATCGATGGGGGTGGATATTGCTGACGATACCTAGTTTTTTGCCATGTTGGCTTAAGAGGCGCCGCACGACTCTAGGATTGATGCGATTGCCTTGGGTGCCAATAAAAGCGGGATTGTCACCTAGAGCTGTCACCCCGGCCCCCGAGCCGGGGTCCAGACTGGATCCCGGATCAAGTCCGGGATGACGGTTCGAGGCTGGGTAACTTGCTGCCCAAGCTTCTAAAGCTTGCCTGCAGCGCGGGTGAAAGGGCACTAGGCGTTCTTTTTGGCCTTTTCCGGGTACGCGAACAATTTGGTCGCTCAAGTTAATATGAGACCAGTTGAGGGCTACAAGCTCGCAAATCCGTATGCCAGTTGCGTATAAAAGCTCAAAAATGGCTTTGTCTCGCTTATTATCGGGCTCACAGAGATTAAAAGCTTCGTCGACTGACAGGCTTTTAGGAAATGGCTTAGGGATTTTGGGGTTATCTACCAAATCGGCTGGAGAGCTTTCAATGAGCTTTTGAGCAACGCACCACTTAAAGAAAGAGCGTAGGGTGCTGAGTTTGCGCGCCATTGAAACAGCTTGATGGGTTTTTCGTAAGTTACCTAAAAATTGCCGAATATGCCGGTGGGTGATTTGCTTAAGTTTTAGGCTTGGAAAATATTCTTGAAACTGCTTCAGGTCGTTTTGATAGGCCGTTATCGTATGCTCAGAGGCATTTTTTAGCTTAGCTTGGTGAGTTAGATATTCTTGAATCAATGATTGCATACGACAACCTAATCCTATTAGGCATTCTTTAATCTAGCAATTGGGCTTGATATTTTTTTAAATTTTAATCATGCTTAAACTATGTTCGCATTTTTATTGGCAGTTGCTTTATTAGCTCAGGTGAATCCTATTGAGCTCAAACAAAAGGCTGTTTCGCACAAGATAAACAGCGCTAAGGCTAATAAAGTTCGGGCTAAGCCTAAAGCAAAGCCAAACTCACCTAAGAAGCCAGCTCCTGCGGTTGCGAAGCCTACACTTTCTTTGGACGCGCTGCTCAACAAAGCGTTAAACGAGTCAGAATCGGAGCCAGAGCCACTGCGAATTGTGGTTGACGCAGGCCACGGTGGCGCTGATTCTGGCGCTGTTGGGCGCTCAGGCCTAAAAGAAAAGGACATTACGTTGGCAGTGGCTAAAGAAGTTAAGCAGGTAGTGAAAAAGCGTTTACCAAAGGCAAAAATTTTTTTGACGCGTGAAGATGATAAAACCCTATCTTTGGCTAGCCGAGCTGATTTTGCGAATCACATGAAGGCTGATTTGTTTATTTCTATACATGTTAATTCTTCTGAAAATCGTAAGGCTCAGGGTGTTGAAACTTATTACCTGAATATTTCACATGACCGCTATGCTTTAAGGCTTGCTGCGCGTGAGAACGCCATGACTGAGACAGAGACTTCTCATCTTGAGTATATTTTGGCTGACTTGGCTATGAAGTCGAGCGTGACAGACAGTGTACGCTTGGGGCGAATGGTTCAAAATGCACTTTGCGGCAACTTAATGCGCAAATATAGGGGTGTGAAAGACCTAGGGCTTAAGCATGCGATGTTTTATGTTCTGATGGGCGCTAAAATGCCGGCTGTTTTAGTTGAGACCTCTTTTATTTCTAATCGCATGGAAGAAAAGCGACTCAAGCAGCATCAGTATCAGCGTGCTTTAGCAGAGGGGATTGTGAATGGCATTCAGCTTTACTCCGAACAGCACATGGCTATGCGATGAGCGTGCCTTGGTCTGAGGCGATTGAAGCCTTTTTGAACTATGCTCATGTTGAACGTGCTCTTAGCCAAAACAGCATTGAATCTTATAAGCGAGACTTGGAAAAATTTGGGCGTTTTGCACGTCAAAGAGGTTTCTCTGTGCAGGCGTTTAGTGCTGAACAGTTGCAAGAGTATCAACTAACTGAGCTATCTAAAGATTTGGGGGCACATAGCCAAAATCGACATCTTTCATCAATTAGGCAATTTTTTCGATTTTGGGTTCGCGAGGGGCTTTTAAAAGATAATCCAGCGGCTCGTGCTACAGCGCCTAAAAAACCAGAAAGATTGCCAGAATTTTTGAGTTTAGATGAAGTAGAAGCGCTGATAAAAGCAAGTGAAAAAAAGCCCAGAGATTATGCAATGCTTTGTACGCTTTATGCGACTGGCCTGCGAGTTTCAGAGCTTTTAGGCTTAAAAGCCGAAGACCTAGATTTATCGCGCGGCTTTTTAAAAACAATGGGCAAGGGCAGTAAAGAGCGTTTGGTGCCTTTGGGGCAAAAGGCGATTGAGGCGCTTACGGTTTGGTTGGCTGATGGCTGTCATCCCGGCCTTGAGCCGGGATCCAGCAAAAGCAACTGCCTTTAAGTATAAGCATGTGGGCCCAACTGGATCCCGGGTCATACCCTATAGGGCACGCGAGCCCGGGATGACAACATGATGTATCAATTGCTTAGAACTCGATTTTCTACTTTAATTGAAATGTAGATATAATAGGGTAATGGTCAGATGGGTAGCCGCCATCAGCACTGTCTTCAATAATCTGAGCGTTTTGAACTGTAATTTCGTCTTGATCACGATAAAAAATGTAGTCGTATCGTGATGGGTCCTCAAACCAGAAAAGCCCCCAAGCCCAGTAATCATGCCCGCAAAAATCATGAAATGTCCACCGCTCCTCTTCTTCTGGGCGGATCTGTCGGTAGCTATCAATAAACCCCGCATCCACAAGTGTTTTGATTGTTTTTGAGGTTTCACCCTGATTGAAGTCACCTAATAAAAATGCGGGATTGGAAGCTGATATTTCGCTAATTTTTTCCACCAAGAACTTCGCGCTTTTTTCAGTTGCCCATGACTCTGTGCTTAGGTGAACATTATAGACAAAAAATACGTGTCCGCCCCTTTTCAACTTTACCCATGTACAAATTCTTGGAAGGCCTTCGCCCTCATATCTGCTTCCAGCTTCTTTAGGGGTTTCGCTAAACCAAAAGATGCCTCTATCAAGGATAGCAATAGATTTTTTAACAAAGATTGTAGTTTCTTCGTCACCCCCATCTGCAGATCTCCCCCTCCCATAGGTCGCGTAGTTCGAAAAGTGCTCTTCCAATTCTGATCTTTGTTCAGCGGTTACTTCTTGCATGCCGATAATATCGGGATCGCTATTTTTGATTAAGCTAAAAAGTATATCCTTGCGATTTTGCCAGCTGTTTGCACCCTCATCTAGTTTTGAGTTCCGAATATTAAAAGACATGATTTTTAAGGGCCGGGAAATTTCTTGTGTATGAGCGGAGAATGCCACTAAGCCAATCAACCAAATCAACATCACTTCGCGTAGTTTGTTGCTTTTCAATCTGTTCATGCCTTCTAGCTTATAGTGGGCCTGCTCCAAAATTTAAGCGGATCAACGGATTAAGAGATCAATTCGCCAAATCCAAACCTCGTAACCACTTGTTTTTATGATTATTTTGCAAAATTAAAAACTTTTTTAG
>JAESQZ010000098.1 GCA_016764955.1 Deltaproteobacteria bacterium
AAATCGTCGATCAAAACGCCTATATAAGCTTGGCTTCTACTTAGAATAACAGGTTCTTTTTCTTGAAGTTTCATCGCAGCATTAAGGCCTGCCATTAGTCCTTGAGCAGCAGCTTCTTCGTAACCAGTTGTACCGTTAATTTGCCCTGCGCAATAAAGGCCTTTAATTGCTTGGGTTTCTAAAGTGGATTTAAGTTGAGTAGGCTTAACGAAATCATATTCTACTGCGTATCCCCAACGAGTAACTTCGACGTTTTCTAAGCCTTTCATGGTTCTTAGAAAATCTACTTGCGTCGCAGGAGGCAAAGATGTTGTTAGGCCATTTGGGTAGACTTCATAGGTATCTAGGCCTTGAGGCTCTAAGAAAATTAAATGCGATTCTTTTTCAGCAAATCGAATGACTTTATCTTCGATACTCGGGCAGTAGCGAGGGCCTGCGCCATCTATTTGGCCATTATACATAGGCGCCTTTCCTGACTCAATGGCGTTGGTGATTTCGCTATGAGTCTTAGGGTTCGTATAAGTCATATGGCAAGAAATTTGGCGTAAAACTGGCTCGGTGCTTTCAAAAGAAAACATCGGCGCAGGATTATCAGGGCGCTGCTCTTCTAGTTTACTGTAATCAATCGTTCTAGAATCTAGTCTAGGACAAGTTCCTGTTTTGAGTCGGCCCATTTGCAAGCCATGACTTTGCAAAGATTGCGTAAGCCCAGCTGTCGGTGCCTCCCCTGCTCTGCCACCTGGCATTTTAGACTTACCAAGATGTAGCTGGCCACCTAAGAAAGTACCTGTTGTTATAATAACGCTCTTGGCTTTAATATCACCACTGTGTTTAGTTTTGACTCCAACTACCTGGCCTGCTTCGACTAAAATCCCAGTGACATCATCTTGGCGCAGGTTTAAATTTGGCGTTTGCATAACGACTTCAGTCATGCAGCGACGATAACGTTCCATATCGCTTTGGCATCGAGTCGCTTGAACTGCTGGGCCTCTGGATGCATTAAGAGTCCTAAAGTGGATACCGGTTAGATCAGCAATCTTTGACATCTCCCCACCTAGAGCATCAATTTCTTTCACCAAATGCCCTTTTCCGACGCCACCTATAGCTGGGTTGCAACTCATGGCCGCAATTCGATCAAGAGAGCCCGTCACAAGCAAGGTATTTAAACCAAGCCTTGCAGAGCAAAGCGCTGCCTCGCAACCGGCATGGCCGCCGCCTATCACTAAAATGTCCCAATGCATGGGGATTTTTTATCAAATAGCTTGAAATCATCAAGGGGGAAGGGTTAAGCCTAAGATATTGGTTATAGGGTTTATGGAGGCCTTGGGCTTATGAAGAAAGTGTCTGTTTTTCTGTTTCTTTTTGGGTTGAGCGCCCAGGCTCAATATTTTAGCGAAAATGCCTTTCAAGTCCCCCTAATTGGCTGGATGGGGATGAACACAACAGCTAATTTCTTAAGACCAAGTCCAGATCCAGACCCCTGGCCAAGCACTGATCAGGTCCAAATTGGACTAGGCTATCAGTATGCCCTATCTGGCTATGATTTATGGTGGGTTACCCAGAGCTCTTTATCTCTTGGGTATGCCAGAAACTATGGACTTTCAAGCGATCAGGTACTAACGGGTTTCACTGCTTTAACCGGACTACGATATAATTTTGCCACTCTTACTTGGAGACCATTTATTCTAGGCGGCGTTGGTTTGGTGACTTTATTTACAGATCCAAACGCAACGGGGCAATCAAACACCAGCGCGCGCAGCTGGATGACTCTCCAAGCCGGCCCAGGCATTGAGTGGGTATTTACAGACGAAATGAGTGTGCAATTAGAAACTGGAGCACTCATCTTTCTTGATTTCCAACGCTCTCCTCGCTTTTCCTATGTCGCTAGACTTTCTTACCTAATCTACTTCTAAAAGAAGAGCTAAACATGGAAACTTGGATAGAAGAATCCCAAAAGACCTATAGCGAGCGCCGCAGCATTTTATCTTTCGACGACTATCTGGCTGAGCTCAAACAAAAACCGAAATTGCACTTAAGAAATGCCGCTCAATATTTCTGGGACGTAATTCAGCACTTTGGTTCCTATGACTTGGAACTGCCAACTGGAGCGCAAAAGCGATATCGAATTTTCGATACCGAATTTAGTAATAAAGATGGCAAAGTTTTAGGACATGAACAGGTTCAAGAAAACCTTGTTCGAATGATTTATAATTTTCTTCGCTCAGGCCGAATTGACCGACTAATCCTGCTACATGGCCCCAATGGTTCTGCTAAAACAAGCTTAATTCATGCCCTTATCCAAGGTGCCGAGTATTATAGCCATCAACCAGAAGGTGTTTTATATCGATTTAATTGGGTTTTCCCCCCTAAAAAGACATTGCAAGGTTCAATTGGCTTTTCTGAAGAAACTGGTTCCAATGTACAAAGCTATGCCTACTTAGAAGGCGATCAAATTGAATCTCGGATCAATTGTGAATATAAGGACCACCCTGTTTTATTATTACCCACAGAAGCACGAGAGGCATTACTTAAAGAAATCGCTCCAGATCTACATATCGCTGATATTTTCAAAAAAGGAGACCTGGCTGCTAAAAATAAGCGCATATTTGATGCACTCTTAGCTAATTATCATGGCAACTACCAAGAAGTTTATAAGCATATTCAGGTAGAGCGTTTCTATTTCTCGAGACGATATAGAACCGGCATTGGTTCTGTAGAGCCTCAGATGTCTGTTGATGCCTTTGCTAAGCAAATTACGGCTGATCAGACCCTGGGACAGCTCCCCTACATGCTTCAACATGTCACCATGTTTGAATCCGGTGGTGCTTTGTCTGATGGACATCGAGGACTGGTCGAGTACAGTGATTTACTCAAGCGCCCAATAGAATCCTGGAAATACTTGTTGGTAGCAACTGAACAAGGTGAAGTAAGTTTAGATGTCGTTTCTATGTTCATAGATATGCTGATGCTAGCGTCTTCAAACGAGCTGCATCTAAATGGTTTTAGAGAGTATCCAGATTGGCAATCTTTTAAAAGCCGCTTTGAACTTATTAAAGTACCTTATCTTTTGCGCTTCTCAGACGAGCTGAAAATTTATGAAAACCAAATCCCAAAAGCACTTAATAGCATGCACATTGCACCTCATGCATTGGAGGTCGCAGCCAGATGGGCAGTCCTAACAAGACTCGAGAGTCCTAAAGCAGGCAAATTAAGTGAAACTCAGGACAACATTCTCAAATCACTTAGTCCAATAGAAAAGTTAGAGCTCTATGACTCAGGGGCTATTCCCGAACGTTTGACTCAACAAGAGGCTAAAGAGCTAAAACCGCTTATCCCAGTATTATACCAGCAATATGCAAACGATCGTGAATACGAAGGATGCTTTGGCGCTTCTCCTCGTGAGATTCGGACTATTCTATTAAATGCTGCTCAACATCATAATTTTGACTACCTATCTCCTGTGGCAGTTTTTGAAGAAATTCGAGAGCTTGTTCATGAGAAGACTTCTTACGAATTTTTAAGAAGAGAACCAGTAGGCGCGTACCGAAATTCAGAGCAATTTATTGATACTGTAGAAAAACATTACCTCAAGCAAGTCGACGATGAGATTAAAAACTCTCTCGGCCTTATCGAACCTAAGTCCCATATTGATCTACTAGTTCGTTATATTCATCATGTTTCAGCCTGGACTAAAAAGGAAAAAGTTCATAATCCAGTTACTAGTCGGCTAGAGCCCCCTGATGCAGGACTCATGTCTGATGTTGAACGCATCTTAATAGCCAAAAACGAAAACCCTGATGATTTTCGCCATGCTATTATTACCAAGATAGGTGCAGCCAAGCTCGAACAACCAGATTCGCCAGTCGACTATCAAACTATTTTTGCTGGGCACTTAAGAAAGCTCAAAGAAGACTATTACGCTAAACAAAGCAAAACGGTTCAGCATATTTTAGAGTCTTACTTAAAATTAGAAGAAGGCGACTTAGAACACGTCGAAGAGAAAGACAAAACCCAATCCAAAACTCTAAAAGAAAACATGTTTAAGCTAGGCTATACAGAGGCTTCAGCCAAACAAGTCATAGCCTATGTTTCGCAGAGTTCGTACCACTGACAGATCCCATCCCAAATCTCCTCTGCTGATTCAGCATACCAGAAAAGCTCTTTGTCTTCAGGATCTATGACACCCTCATCAACCAAGAAGTCAAAATTAACAGCCTGTTTCCAATAAGACTCACCCACCAAAATAACAGGAATTGGCTTGGATTTACGAGTTTGTATAAGTGTTAAGACTTCAAATAGCTCATCAAATGTCCCATAGCCTCCTGGAAAGGCGACAAGTGCTTTAGCCCGGTTCATAAAATGGAATTTTCGAATCGCAAAATAATGAAACTGAAAGCATAATTCAGGCGTGACATAAGGATTTGGAAACTGCTCTAATGGCAAATTAATATTGAAACCAATCGTTCGTGCTTTTTCCTCGTGTGCACCTCGATTGCCTGCTTCCATAATCCCTGGACCACCACCTGTTACCAACGTTAAATTGTTTAACGGCTCCGGATGCTTAGCCGTAGCGACAATCTTACCCAGATCTCGAGCAGTCTGGTAATGGTGACATTTCTCTAAGAGACGTTCTAATATTTTAAGACGCCCTGCTTGTTTTGGGCCGTCTTTAACTTGCTCAATTTCGTGTTCTATCGAAGCGCGTTCACGAATACGTGTACTACCAAATACAACAATGGTGTTTTCAATATCTTGCGCACGGAGTGAGAGTTCTGTTTTGAAGTAATCTAGTTGCAACCGAACCGCCAGCAGGTCTTCTGTTTTAAGAAAATCAACATCTTGATCAGCTTGGATATAGCTAGGGCTGGAGATAATCGACGCTATCTTGGCTCGAGCATGCTTGTCTTCCTCCTCAGGCTTACATGCTTGCTCCGGCAGCGGGACCTGGCGCTTTAATGGATGTGGTGGTTTAGAAATTTTCGCATGATGCATGCTTAAAATAGCAATTTACTCGGTGCTTTTGTTTCCAAGCTGCTCTAACCCAGCCTCGCACTCATCCCGAATTCGGCTTGCCTGAGCGTGTCTAAGATCTATTGGAAATCTACTTTTGCGTGCCTCTAAAAAAGCCTTCAGGATTATTTTATGAGCCGGGATTAATTCATAATGCCCTCTCGCCCAGCCATCTACTCGCTCGCTCAGCCGACTTCCATTATCAACCAAGTCGATATCTTGCCAGTTACCTCCATGATTTTGCTTTTCAACTCCTAGCAACAACAATAAGTGCTCAGGTCCAAATATCGCTGCGTTTTTGATTTTCTCAGCAATCTTTCTGCCTAGCTCTTCTAGAAACTAGGGTCTTGCGCCCAACGCGCGCTCTCTAAACTGCTCCAATTCTGGCATATGCTGAAGAGCATTTTCGAGTCTTGATAAAGTAGACTGGTTATCTGCCCCCAAAACCACAGCAGTGGCAAATATGCTTGAATCATGCTCATCGATTTCCGCCCAAATAGCTCTTATTGCCTCATTTATCTTCGGGCAAAGTAAAGCTGGCGTTAAAGAAGCAAGCTGCTCATTTGTAATAAATGATTCCTGCGTCAAAATGGCATCAAAGCGTTCCTGAAACCTACTTAAAACAACACGGATTGATGCTTCATTTCTTAATTCCTGATATCCCTCAAGTGAACTTAAGCGCGATAAGGCTTCGCGGGCAATTTGCTTAGCGCCGTTTCTTCTAGCCAATATCCAATCATGCTCTCTTTTTTTGGCAGCCAGAACCCTAAGAAATCCGTTTTTATGTACAGCTAGCAAATTAGGCACGGTCTTAGAGCTTTCTAAGAGCTGCTGTACATAGTCGTCATATTTCTGAGAAAAATTTGGCTCATATGGATTCAAAGAACCCACTTGATACTCATACTGGTGATATGCAGCCAAGCAGGTGTCTAACTTTCGGTGAGCCTCTTCGATTTGAGCGATCGCATCTTGAAAAAGAAGCGAAGAAGCCGTTCGTCCCCAGTCGATTCCCTCAGCAGCCATCTGAGCGCTTTTGATTTGAATAAAGTGCGCTTTTTTTTCTAGTATAAAAATCCTCTTTCTGATTTCAAACTTGGGTTCTTCTTGTAACGTTAATTGCCTGAGTTCATTTTCTAATCTATTAGAGTCCAGAGGGTTTAATGCGAGCAATTGCAAACCAGCCTTTCTTATTTTTCCTCGCTTCTCCGCTAAATCAGATTCTAATTTACCCACCTCTGCCAATAGACCTGCAATTCGATCATCAAGCGTCTTGCTATGCGTACCGCCTTCAGAGGCAACCCAGTCGCCGAGCCCATAGTTTTTTGAAATTGAGTCTCTAAACAAAGCCCTTACATACTTCCAGTGAGATAAATATTCTTCTTTAGCCTGGCGAAGGCTTTGAATTTGAGTGCGCTTCCTGTCTAACTCCAACTGAAGCTCCCCTCTCCCGATATTTGCCTGCACTTCGTCTTCCAACCTATCTCTTAAGACAGAAATCCTGTTCGGAATTGCCATAAAACGCGCAAGTTCAAGTCGCCCAATAGAAGCTCTATCATTCCCAGCTTCATAAGAGTCACCCTCTGATGCTCTTTGGCTTGTTCTATTGATAACCCGCCTACGTATAATCGTACGCGTAGTTGTGCTCGTAGCAAGAGGCTTTTGTACAGGACTACCCATACCTAACTGTATCGGCATGTTTTAGATTCTGTTCACCCCACATATGTTTCGCTGATAATATGCGTTATCAGCGCTTTTCGTAGTTTTTTATTCATACTATTACATACTACGATATAGTATTACTTGCTTTTAATTCTAACGTCGTGATAAGAAACCGTATGGACGCGGCAAGAACAAGAAGAGAACACGAAGTCTGGCAGGCTTGCGATGATTTATGGGCCTTAAACGCTAGCCTAGAAGCCCTAAAAGGCGATCATATCCGGGAGCATCTGCTAAAACTGGGCTATAAAAAGGCAGCCCAAACGAAATTTATAAGTACCGAAAAACCTGGAAAGAAAGCCGGGGTATTTCTGAGAAAATTATAGCTGAAGCTGGGCAACAAACAGATCCCATCAGCCGAGCGGTGAGTCTAGTCTACGAGCAATCCAACAGGAAGCCCAAGACAAAATCACGAGCATCCAATCTGACTCAGATAGCAAAGTGGAAGAACTTACAGGCCAAAATCAAGAATTAGTCTTAAGCCTAGAAACCGAGCTTCAAAAATTCGAAAACTTGCGTCAAGAACATCAAATTTTCCAAGCCAAGCATGAAGATCTCGAAATCGACCTAGCCAACAAACAAACCGAAGCGCGCGAGTTAAACCTGCGCCTAGAAAATAGCCAAACACTGCTATCTGAGCTCAAGCAAAACTACAGCAAGCAAATAACCAAGCTAGAAAACAAACTACACGACCAAGGCCACGCACTAAGCGATGACCTTAATAATGCGCGCACGGAGGCTCGCGTATTAGATTTTGAAAACAAAACCCTCAAAAAACAAGTCGCCAAACTCAAAGAAAAAATAGAGACCCAAAAAGAACAGCTCAAGAAAAGCAAAGAATCTGCCTTAAAAAGCGAGTTTGCTAAGCTAAGCCAGCTTATCAAAGAGCAAATAGCCCAGCAGCCAGACTGGAAGAAAGACTTCGCCAGACTCGAGCACATGCTGAAGGTTAAAAGTAATCAAGAGCCCATGTGGAAAGCTGATTTTACTAGGCTAGAAAAAGCTGTAACAGCAGCTTTTAAGAAACGTCCAGCATCTAAGAGAAAAGCAAAAGCTAAACCTCAGGTTACACCTTTATGACACATAACGCGTCGCCCTGGTCCCACTCCGCGGGCAAAAACATGACCAAGCTCGCGCTATATCAAGCTCCAACAAAACTCGACGGCTCTTCAGGCACTAATCGCTGCGCAACCAGAACTTGCCAAATCGAAGCTATAAACGATCGCGAGGCGATTAACGCCTGGTTAGTCGAATATGCACATAAAATCACGACGCATAGGGCCTATCAAAAAGAATCTCAAAGATTATTGCTATGGAGCTTGATTCAACAGAGAAAGCCACTTTCTTCTCTTAATCGCCAAGACTTCGAAGACTATATTAAGTTTTTGAAAAATCCTCAGCCCAAAAGCCTTTGGTGCGGACCTAAAGGCAAGCATTTCGAATGGAAGCCTTTTGTAGGTCCCCTAAGCGACTCGGCAATTAATACTGCCATGGCGATTCTTGATTCACTCTTAAGCTATCTTGTACAGGCGTCTTATCTTGACTTTAACCCGCTGTCGCTCATGCGTCGCCGAAAGCGTCAGTTTAGCGAAATTATGCCTACTGAGCGTATGCTTACGCCTGAAGAATGGGAAACATTGTTAACAGCTTTGCTAGATAGACCAGAAAATTTAGACAAAGCCCGATTGCGGTTTTTGATCGCTACTTTATTTTTGTTGGGTCTGCGGGTTCAAGAAGTCGCCACACATACTTTTGGGGACTTTAGACAGATTCATGGCAATTGGTGGTTCTATGTAACGGGTAAAGGCCAAAAGAGTGCCAAAATTCCCGTGAACGAAGACCTGCTCTTTGAACTTAAGCGCTTTCGAAGATTCTTGCGTCTCTCGGAACTGCCATTGCCAGACGAACGCTATCCGTTAATACCCTCATGGCGATCTCCCAAATCACTTAGTGCTAGACAGATGAGCACGCTCATTAAAGAGTTAGCCTTTGATACGGGCTTAAGCAAACTTGAAAAGCTTTCACCGCACTGGATTCGACACCATTCTGCCACCATGCAGGACCAATCTGGCGTTCGTTTTAAACATATCAAAGCGAATCACCGGCACGAAAATGACCAAACTACGCGACGTTACGTCCATAGCCTAGATCAAGGGCGCCACGAAGACATGCAAAAACTAAGAT
>JAESQZ010000099.1 GCA_016764955.1 Deltaproteobacteria bacterium
CGGAGACTATCCGGGGACATCGTCGGTTCTAGAATTTCAGTTTAACTTCTAATCATGGTCATGACCAGTATGGTTGCCATGGTGGTGGCCTTGACCTGGATGGCCTGTACGATCATGGCCTTTCTCCTCTTTGAACTCAACAGCGACACTCGGTGTGGTGTCGTCATTCAAATGGAGACGGAGCTCACGGCAGGTGCCTTCCCAAGCTTTCTCGGTTACCCACCTGAACTGATATCTGTGTTCATCAGAACCATCTTTCTTAATCTTATGTTTAAGTTTCAGCAGGCTATCCGCTCTGTAGGTATGGTTGTCGTTGTCTTTTCTGTTTTTGAAGGCCTTCAATATAGCAGCCTCAAATTCTGAAAGGGCAAGACTTCTATCTGCACAGTCAACCTGACGTGAGTCTGGATCTAGAGTGAAAATATCCAATCCAAAGTCACCACCCAGGTCAAAGTTAACTTTCGTTTTCTTACCAGCCTTTATTAGTTTTTTGGTCAGCTTGCCTGAGAATAAGGCTTCTGGGTCGATATCATAGAGTAGATTATAACTGCTGCTCAAGAACGATACATTGCCTTCGCTATCTGCAGCAACTAAGTTGATGGAGTACGAACCCACCACATCGGTTGGGGTGACGAATTCTCCGAATAGAAAACTCGTATTAGGAGACCTAAACAGCTCTAAACCATCTGCGTTTGTCACCGTCATCTCACAGAAGGCAGTGGCGCTTTCTATGTCGAAGCAGCTGTAATCAATCGTGGTCAACAATGGGTCAGTCTCCAGCCGCGTAATGTCATAACCATCCACATTAAATGGAGCAGCGAGTGTTATCTCAGGTCCCGTGATATCGCTGCCCTCTTCTGGTGGCAGTGGCCCATGTACTCTGCGAACCGCATTATTGTTTGTATCGGCGATAAACAGATCATCATTTTCATCCAGTGATATTGCAGTTGGGTTATTGAGTTCGGCACTCGTGGCGGAAACTTGGGACCCGCCAGAACCGGCTGTTCCTGTACCAGCAACCACTGAGGGGAGGGCGCGTGTCAAAATGTCATACTCAAGAATTTGGTGACTACCGCTATTAGCTATCAGAATATTGCCATTAGACTTAACAGCGGCATCACTTGGAGAGTTAAGCCCATCAAGTGCATCTAGGAGCACAGATATCGTACCTGTAATCAAATTGAATTCAAGTAGTTGATTCTCAAGCTTGTTGGTGATTAAAACGTTGCCCAGTTTACTGAGCTCAATACCTGCTGGTCCATTTAGTCCATCGCTGGCATCTGCAAGCAAAGCAAGAACAAGCGTATCAGCATCTAGCTCATAGAGCTCATTGCTGCCCGTGCTGGATATCAAGATATCACCTGTAGCGGTAACGGCCACACCAGTTGGACCAATGAGTCCGTCACTGGCATCAGCAATCACTGTGGCAACGTTTGTACTCAAGTCAACTCGAACAACTTCATCATTGCCTGTGTTTGCTATAATAAGGAAATCACCAGAAGATGTGTCATGTGCCAGATGGGTTGGTACGTTTAGCGTGACTCCGGTAATTGGCAGGGCATTTAGTATACTCGAAGCTAGGTCAGTTTGTAGAATCCGATTGTTGCCAGTGTCAGCTACAAATAGCGTACTGTTTGCCACTCCGCCAGGAGCAGTGGGAGTGCCAGTGCTGGTGGAGGTAGAAACCGGGGAAATACCGCCTACAGACCTCAAGAAATAAAACAGTGATTTAGTGGACGGATTACCCGCTTTGTCCCTTGCGTTCACAACGAATGTTTTGCCAATCGAGCTGCCCACCAATGCGGTATCGATCGCCTCGCGATCTCTCACTGTCCCCGTACAAGATAGCGATAGCATGCCTGAACCACCTATTTCATCTTGACAGCTGTAGCTAGCTGTCACAAATGCGTTAGCGGTGTAAGTCCGAGAAACTGGTCTGCTGATTATAATCTTGGGCGCCGTATTATCTGCTGTTGCCAGGACTGTATAGGTACGGGGGATGGACACAGACGAATTGCCGCTGTTGTCAATGGCATTTACTATGAAAGAGTGACTGCCTAAAGTTGAGGTGGGAAGTTGTATTGTAGCGTCGGGGCTCGGTACAAGAGGCACTCCATCCACACTTGCTACACAACTTGCTACGCCTGTGCCCTCCAGACCATCTCTACAAAAAAAGACAGCTTGCACGGGGTCGTTAACGCCAAAAAACGATTCAAAAAAAGCTGGTGTGGTAATAAAAATACTGGGCGCCTTAGTATCTACTGGCACAACTTTATAGCCGTGCGTCAGCGAAGAAGTGTTTCCACGGCTATCGGTAGCGTTTACCCTAAACTCAAAACTGCCTCTTTGTGAAACGTCAATTGCACTACCTGATGCTATGCTTGTAGAAGCTACTGCTCCTGTGCAACTTGTTATTACTGCATTGGTTGCTAAAGCGGTACAGCTGTAATCCGCTGTAGGGGGGGAAGAGCCTAGAGTGAATGTGGTACCATCAGTTGGTGTGCTAATCGTTATTGACGGTACTGTTGTTGAGCCTGCTGGTGGTTCTAGCGTTTGCACTTTGAGGTTATTAAATGTTGTTGATTCCGAAGTATTTCCGAAAAACAGACGGCCATTTGTCCCATCTAGACCTAATGAACTTTCATGCTTTGAAATACTAAATGTATGGTTGGTAATTTCAGGGGATAGACCTTGGGATGAAAAAGTGAGATCATCACCGCTGCGTGTGATGATGTATTTGATTGTGCTATCGCTGTCGTGTTGCCCAAGACCTGTTTTCAAAGTCGAAGGAAGAAATGAACCCGTGGTACCTAAAGCAGCAGCATCGATTCTAAAAAAGGAAGATTTCACTAGGCTGTGAGTCCTGAAGATAAATCCACTGGGCTCATTGCCCGCTGAGGAATTGGATGTCCCTTGGCCAAATCCCATATAGATGAGGTCATCTCCACTAGCACTCGTTACCTCCACCTCAAAAATCCAGTCTTGAAGCGTTAAGAACTCACCGGAAACTGTCTTAATCATGGGCTTATCGCTCCCGAGATTAAACTGAGAATCGGATTGGAAGCGAATCAAGCCTGTGTCAGGTAAAAGCCGATGTCGATACTTCGTGGAATCAATCGTTATAAATGGAGTACTTGGACCTGCTAAAGAGTCTGTAAAATTGGTGGCGGTGTCTGAAGTTAATGTAAATTTTGCGTTGCTGAAAACAGTTGTTTCCGAGGTATTTCCAAAGTACAGCCTGGCATTTGCATTGTTTAGACTTATCTGGGTAGCATATTGAGCGATGCTGAATGTAACGCCTGGCTGACCTGCAACAGACAGTGTCAAGTTATCGCCTGCGCGTGTGATTAAGAATTTGGTTTTTTGAGGGTGCTGTGGAAGCGTCCCCAACGTAGTAGTGTCCAGTGCAAGAAAATGTGTGGCGTTATTAACTACTACAGCGGCATGGATCTGATTACTACCTAGCCCTCCGCTGTGAATTCTCAAATGAAACCCGTTGGCAGGTTCATTGGAAACCAACGTATTAGGAACTGCTTGGCCAAGCCCTATATAGATAAGATCTTGGTTGCTAGCGCCAGGTGTCACCTCTATCTCAAACTTCCAATTTTGAAGGCTTAGGTAATTGCTGGCAACACTCTTAACCATGGGTCGATCTACTCCATTAGCGGTTCCGCTATCAGACTGGCTTCTTTGAAGCCCAGAAGCAGTGAAGCTATATTTGGCGGCATTAATGGTGAATACTGGACTAGTTAGTGCTGCTGTTAGCGGATCTGTAAAGTCAGTTACTGCGGCTAATGTCTCTGTAAACTTAGCATTGCTGAAAACAGTCGTTTGCGAAGTATTTCCGAAATACAAAAATCCATTGCTATTGGTTAAGCCTAACGAACTTTTATGCTGGGAGATACTAAATGTAACGCCTGGCTGAGTCCCAACTGACAGCGTTAAATTATCGCCTGCACGTGTAATCACAAATGTAGTTTTGCTAGGATGTTGTGAGAGCGTCCCCAGCGTGGTGGTGTCCAGTGCAAGAAAATGTGTGGCGTTATTAACTACTACAGCGGCATGGATCTGATTACTACCTAGCCCTCCGCTGTGAATTCTAAGGTGGAATCCATTGGTAGGCTCATTGGAAACGAGCGTGTTAGGAATTGCTTGACCAAATCCAATGTAAATCAAATCTTGGTTGCTAGCGCCTGGCGCTACATCTATCTCAAATTTCCAATTTTGAAGGCTCAGGTAATTGCTGGCAACACTCTTAACCATAGGTCGGTCTGTTCCATTAGTGGTTCCGCTATCAGACTGGCTTCTTTGAAGCCCAGAAGCAGTGAAGCTATATTTGGCGGCATCAATGGTGAACACTGGAGTACTCAACGCCGCCGTCAGCGGGTCTGTGAAATCAGCAGTGCTTTGTGAGGCCGCTGGCAAACCCAAAATCATGGATAAAAACAAGACACCGTAATGCCTAAAGCTACTAATTCCCCTCATAAAACCCCCTGAGCCCGCCGGCTTTCGATTTTATTACCTAAAAACTCCAGTAGGGTTTTGCCAAAAAATGGCTACTTGGTGCAGAGATTTTATTTCTATTCCTTTAAAAACAGATACTTGGGAGCGGGGTGAGAATTTCGGAGATCAGTGGGCAGTCTATAGCCGATATAAGCCCAGCCTTTGCTGGCAAAACGCTTAGGCATAGAAACTCCCCTTGTGTAACTAAGGCTACGGAGTTAGCAGCAATTCCCGCCAACTTGATGACGGGCTTTGTCACCCCGGCCTTGAGCCGGGGTCCAGTCCCTGTGCCACATTTCTGGATCCCGGGTCGGTGCCCGGGATGACAATATAGATGTGTTTATTTCAAGAGACCAGCGCTGTAACGGCGTTATA
>JAESQZ010000100.1 GCA_016764955.1 Deltaproteobacteria bacterium
CCTCAGCGGCTTCCGCTCCAAACTACCAACCTGGCTCCATGGCGGCCCAGATTCTATGCGAGATATCGTAAGAAACCTCACAGCGAACTACAGAACCCAACAGCAAAAACAGCCCGTATTTTACCCTAATTATTAAGTCGTTATTTTTTTTGCGCAAATTTCAAAATTAAAGCCAATGTTTTGATATTATAAAATTATGATATTAAATACATTAAAATGTCTATTTCTAACTCTGTTTCTCAGCGCATGCTTCGATAAAAAAGCCGAACCACTTCCAAGGGGCAGTGGTGAGCCGAGTCAGATTCGTGGCAATGAAGCTGAATCTCGCCAACAGCAGCAAGAACAACAGCGGAAGCTAGAAGAGCAGCAGAAGCAAGAACAACAGCGGAAGCTAGAACAACAGCGGCAGCAAGACAACTCAACAGCTCGGGGCCCAGCGCAAGGCCCCCAGCTAGAATCTCCTCTAATTTTAGATCAAAAACAAAGAGCTCAGCTTCAAATTGCACTTGAATCCGGAAAGTTTGAAAATTTTGAAATCTTGGTAAACGAGCTGCTGCAATCACCTGCCTATCAATACTCCGCAATTGAAGCAATCGAAGAAACGCTTAAGTCAATTAAGTCAGGACGCTATGCTCCAATTGCTCATAAAATAGTTGCTTCGATCCCAACTCGCCAAGGTGCCTTGGAGACGTACTGGTTCTACGAAACAACCCCAACTCCTGAAAAGCTGGCTCTGAGGAGAATGAAGATCGGCCTTGAGGCCGCCAAGGGCGAATACGACAAACTCCCTGCTTTACCAGTTCAAGGACCCCAACCAGTATCGTTATGGGATCTAACCGACAACTATCTTGCAGAGCTAAACTTAGCTCTAGAGTCTGCAAGTCTTGAATCTTTTCAAAATCTTGTAAAGAATTTATATCGATCAACAGCTTATCAGTCTCACGTAATTGAAGCGATCGAAGATGCTTTGGAAGCGAACGAAGGTCCATACGCAATGGTTGCGCATAAAATTGCACAATCGTTCCCTTCACGACAAGAGGTCAGGGAGGAATACTGGTTCCGCTGGTTCCGAGATATCAGCGCCGAAGACATTGTGCTACAACGAATGAAAACTGCTTTTGAAGCTGCTCTACCCTACTATTCAGAGCTAAACAAACAAAAACAATACTTACCTAAAGTCATAAGCACTTTAAGTAATAACAAAATAGACAGACAAAGAATCAGTATGATCATCATGGAAATGGTTAACAACCCAAAGAACTCAAGTGAGGCATTATGCAAACTTGCTCAAAGACATGAATTAATGCCAGTTGCGCTTGCAAGGGGATCTAAACAGCTAATCGATATGTCATCTGTAAATACGTTTACACACGGCAGGCTAGCATCAATAATTCCGGATATAGCGATAATATTCATAAGTGAACTACCAATAAACCCAGACTATGCGGAATGTGCTCCAGTAGAAACAGCAGCAGCTAACACCCAAGCGTTCCTGCAAAAATTTCAGCAGTCAGAAAATGAATTCCTATCAAAACTGACGGATCGAGAGGTAGGAGTCTTCACAGACTTTAAAGAGTTCAAAAAAGTTGCACAAGGCTTACCTTATGGAACCAGCTTACAAAAACTGCTCTCTGCCTTAGCTATTGGGAACAACGCTACTGCGCTCGCAGAAATTTTCCAAACCGCAACTAATGCTCAACTGTCCACCTCATCGCTCAATGACATTGGGACTGCCATACAAGAACTTAGAGTCAACCAAAATGAAATGATCGAAAAGATGCTGACCTACATTGAGAACGGAGACATTGAAAATGCTCAGAGGTACCGTACACTCCTCTGCGGCGAGGATACCCACTGCACAGTGCGAATGGAAAATGCACTTGAAAAATATAGGCCAGCTAATCTCCAGCTTAATGATGTATACCAAGAACTACGTAAAAGAGTGACTAAAAACCTAAGCGGCCTTGGGGCGTATATGCCAACCTGGGCGCCAGGTGGTTCAAATAGCATGGAAGAAATTGTTCGAAATTTAATAAAGGGAGAGAGTGAGGAAGATGAAGATGAAGATGAAGATGAATAGTTGAACTAAACAGACACCAACAGTGCCGGCTCGAATTTGAGATAATCACAAGCAATGAGCCGGTACTCAATGCCATTTTTAACCCCCTGAAAGGCCGTACGGTGCGAGCGTTCGCCATGTAAGTGGCCGTAAACACAAAGCTTTACTGAGTAGGCTTCTAAAAGCTCTGCAAAGGCCGTAGGGGCTTTTTTAGCCGTAAAAGGAGGGTAATGGATAGCCGCAATGATAGGACGCCCCTCTGCCATCTTCTGGGCTGCTTTTAGAGACATTTCAAGCCGGCCACACTCTCGCTCATAAATCTTCTGATCTTGCTCGGTATAATCCAGCGCGCCTGGAGCTGACCAACAGCGGCTTCCAGCTACCACCATGGGGCCTAAATCATAACAATCGTTTTGAAGCGCTACACAGCCCTTTGGGAGCGCTGCCCGCACTTTGCTGATGCTGCTCCACCAAAAATCGTGGTTTCCACGGCCCAAAATCTTGAGACCAGGCCTATCCCCTATCCACTGTAAATCCAGTTTGGCCTCGTCTAAGCGCATGGCCCATGAGAGATCCCCTGGGCACAAAACCACATCGTCTGAAGCCACTAAACGGTCCCAGGATTCAGCCATTTTGTCTGCATGACCCTTCCAATGGCTACCAAAGATATCCATTGGTTTGTTGGTTGAAAACGACAGGTGCAGATCACTAATTCCCCAAATACGCATTGTACCCCCATTTTTGACAGGTTAGCCAATTTTAGCAACCCCGCTTGACTGTTAAAAACTATACATTAAAATACTCACTATGAGGTACTTTGCATTATTTATATTTTCAGTGTCCTTATTGGCTAATTACGAGCCTTCACGCTCTGAGGTTGCTTCTGCAGCCAATCTTGCAAGTGCTGTTTATCAAGAAAGCCCTAAAGCTCATTTGCCTGTGGTTCAGAAGCATGA